>CAJWMT010000058.1:0-15948 GCA_913044275.1 uncultured Cellvibrionales bacterium | reverse complement strand
TTTCTTGTTCAGGGTCTTGAAATCTGTTAAAGAATGGCGTTGCCCCAAGAAATTTTGCATAAATAGTTCGGTAGCAAGTTACATAATCATAGATGATAGCTCCTAGACTAGCCTTTGCATTTGGAACACGTTTCTGCAACGTCAGGTAATCGTATGTGAACTTGTTAAGATTTAGCTATAAAGTCTCTAGGAAGAATTGATTCGTCCGACAAACGGGATATATCGACCTCTAATCTTTTAGAAAAAAATTGTTTAACTGCCATAAATTCTTTGGGTCTATTTACACAGTCTGCGGCGATAAGTTGCCCCTGATTCAGGTAAAAAAGTACAAAACTGCGGCCACTCTTGCAATCACCCCTTACAATAATTTCATCATAACCGCTATTGATTCCGACAATCTGTAGCTTCACATCGTATTGATCTGACCAGAACCAAGGTACCGAAGCATATTTTTTCTCTTTACCACAAATTGCGGCTGCGGCCGACTTTGCTTGCTCCACCGCATTTGGGACACTTTCTAAACGAAGCCTACAATTCAGTATCTCGTTAGGATGATTTGCACAATCGCCGGCGGCAACGACATCAGGATCCGCTGTTCTCGCATACTGATCAACTACAATTCCGTTCCGAACTTCTAGTCCAGCCTCCTGCGCCAATTCAACGTTAGGAAGGATTCCTATGCCAACCACTACTAGGTCGGCTTCAAAAACGCTTCCATCTGAGCATATCCCTTTAGTTACTTGACCTTTGACGCCTTCAAAGGAAGACACACTTTTTCCACATTGAATTTCAATTCCTTCCTCCATATGGATGCGAGCAAAGAAGTCCGAAAGCTCTGGCGCGGCGACTCGTTCTAACAGTCGGGGACCTAATTCAAGCACAGAGACTTGCATTCCAAACTTTTTTAGCGAGGCAGCCATCTCGAGCCCTATGTATCCTCCCCCGACAATAAGGGCTTTTTGTCCTGGTTGGGTTGATTTCTGAATTGATCTGACATCGTCCACGGTTCTCAGGTAATGTATGCCTTGCAAGTCGCCGCCCTTTAAATCAAGCCGTCTCACTCTGGATCCAGTGCATATGGCGAGTTTGTCATAACTGCGTCTAGTTCCATCATCTAATTTAATCTGCTTAGTGGCTCGATCAATTTCCACTACTCGACGACCCAGAATAAAATGAACATCAAGCCTCTTATATAGGTCGCTATTGCGGATAAAAATATCTTCAACAGACTGATTGCCCAAGAGAAATGTTTTTGAGAGTGGCGGCCTGTGATACGGCAGATACAGCTCCTCACCAAAAACCGTGATATCGCCTTCCCACCCTTCTTTACGCAGGGCTGACACAACCTCTGCCGCAGCATGACTGGCACCAATCACAACACAAGACGGATTCATTTAGAGTCTCCTAATAAAGAATTTAATAGCCATTAAAACCGAGACAGTCGCCACTGTATCTCGACGGCCGGTCAAGACTGCTCTTCAGGTAATCGAACTATCAGCCCGTCTAACTCATCAGTTAAAATAATCTGACAACTTAACCTACTGTTGGGCCTTGGATCAAAAGTGAACTCCAACATTTCTTTTTCCGCGTCACTAGCCTCCGACAATTTGTCAAACCAAGTCTCGTCGACATAACAATGACAAGTTGCGCAACTGCAGAATCCACCGCATTCCGCTTGTATGCCATCAATCATGTTGTCTAAGGCTGCCTGCATTACAGATGACCCGATTTCAACATCAACTGCGTGCTCAGTTCCGTCTTGAGCAACGTACTTAACCTTAGGCATTTGATTTGCTCTGAGAGTGCAAGAAATTCATGATCTGTCCCGCCTGAACTTCACAAGCATTGCTAGTCTCAGTGTCGATCAAATCACCATCATGATCAAACAACCTTGTCTGTACACTGTTCACCGCGATACCAAGCGGCGTCGGCCATCCGCGAAGCGCATGAACGATCCCTCGAAGAGCCTGAAGGGTCACACCACAACCCTGCCATCCAGCAGCAGTAACAATCGTACCCACGGGACGGTCAGTACAATAGGCCTTGGGGTCATCTCGCAGGTCCTCGAGCAAGTCAAGCGCATTTTTAACCAGGCCTGAAACACCTCCATGATATGAAGGCGAACCGATGACGAATGCATCTGCCTTTCGAGCAGCCTCCACAAAAGCCTGTTGTTCAATAGATCTCTCATGATTTTCGGGGGCATAGTGAGGTAACTCAGCCAACTCAAGTCCTCCAAACATTTGGGTCTTGGCTCCTTGCTTTTCCAAATTAAATAGTACACGTTTGACAAGACGTTCACTTGAGGAGCCTGAGCGAGTCGTACCCCCTATCCCCACAACATATGGATTTAATATCACTGAATAGATCCCCTCATATCAACGTCTAGAAATGGATGTTACCAACCAATAATAAGTCAAACACCTCAGCATGCGATCATGCCACCATCAATGACATGTTCTGTGCCGGTAATAAAAGAAGCATCATCGGATGCAAGAAATACAGCAAGCTTTGCAACCTCGATTGCCTCGCCAAATCGTTTCATAGGGATCAGATTTACTGCCTCATATCCGGCCTCGTCTAGGGCATCTTCATTCATAGGTGTTTTGACATAGCCAGGACAGATAGAATTGACCCTAATATTCTTATCCCCGTACTCCACCGCAACATGTTTTGTCATCCCACGAACAGCGAACTTGCTGCAAACATATGCAAGTTGCGGGCAACCAACAACAGCCACAAATCCTGCAATTGAAGAGATATTAACAATTGAACCACCGCCATTTTTCAGCATGCCAGGTATGACTGCCTGCATACCAAAAAACACAGCATTTTGGTTAACACCAATGATCCGATTATAGTCCTCTTCTTTAAAATCTAGTGTATTTGTTACTACCCCAACAATCCCCGCATTATTGACAAGTATGTCAACCGGACCAAATACGCGTTCGCTCTCTTGTACGACATCTCTCCATGATTCACTTATGCTTACATCCTGTTCGATAAAGTGCGCTCCATCACCCAGTTGCGATGCCAAAGATCTCCCTTGATCGGCTTTAACATCAGTCATCACCACCCTCGCGCCACTCTCTATAAAGGCTCTAGAGATAGCCTCACCTATGCCCTGCGCCGCCCCTGTCACAATTGCGACCCTTCCATTTAGTTTACCCATAACTTTCATCCCTCTTGTGTTTGCTCCGCAATTTTTTTAGTAATTACTTTTATCGCCGACCGAATATTTCATTAATAGTTTTGGAGACGTGTTCACTTCCCTTCAAAGCTCGCCTTACGCTTTTCGAGGAAGGCCGAGCAACCCTCATGAGAGTCGTCAGTGTCGAGCACCAGTCCCGTCATAGTTTGCTCATGAGCAAGAGCTGCCGGAAGCGACATATCCTGACCATGCTGAAGGTTTCGCTTCATAAACTTTAAAACTAGCGGAGAATGACTGGCTATCCGCTTTGCCATCTTCATCACTTCATTCATAAGATCTTCGCGATTCACAATATGGTTAACGAGACCAATTCTTTCCGCTTGTTCTGCACTTATCCTATCACCAGTAAACATCAGTTCTCGCGCCTTACAGGGAGCCACCTGCCGCATCAACCTCTGAGTACCGCCAGCGCCAGGAATAAGCCCAAGCGTAATCTCCGGCAGTCCAAGCTGAGCCTCTTTAGCCGCAATACGAATATCCGTTGCTAAAAGCAGCTCAGTGCCCCCACCGAGTGCCCAGCCATTGATTGCGCAAATAGTGGGCTTATCACTAACTTCAATCTTGCGGAAAACTTTATGGATGACCTCAGCAAATTCGAGGTAGTGAGCTAGACCTCTTCGAGAATTAAGATCAGCAATATCCCCTCCCGCTACAAACGCCCTATCGCCAGCACCTGTTATTACTATAACATGGACAGAATCATCATCTTCAAGCTCGGAAAACTTCTCGGAAAGTTCCTCTAAAGTAGGAATATCCAACGCATTCAATACCTCAGGTCTATCTATGGTAATTAATCCAACTCGTTCATTCACGCTCGTCAAAATTTTTTCACTAGCCATATAATTTCCTCAGAATAGTCATAAATCAGAATCGTTTTTAATAATCTCAGCAATCAAACAACAACTTTTTCTAACCAATTACTCCCCTCTCAATTAAATCTTCAATGGCATCATGTGACAGGCCAAGAATTTCGTTAAAAACTCTATTGCGCGCCATATCTGGCTCATTAGGGGAATATTGGTAGTTGTCTGCATCTTTGATTCGCCACGGAGCTGAAGCCACCCAGCCTATGCCGTCTACATATTTGAAAAATTCTCGTGCGCGCAGATGGTCGTCCTCCCAGATATCTTGGGCATCCGCAGATTGAGAGGCAGGGATACCGAGCGCTTGGAGTTCTTTCATGGCATCTCGAGGATCACGTGTGGACATCCAAGTTTCAATATACTTATCCAGCCGTTTTTTTTCAGCGTTAGTAAGATTATCGCATTGCTCCTTATCCTCGCCAATCCAGTTAACCAAACGATATAAAGATTCCCTTTGCCTATTATCTGTAATAGCGAGCGCAATCCATTGATCATGACCTTTGCACTTGTATAATCCATGTGGAAACAACCTTTTGTGTCCGTTTCCCGCTCTTTTTGACTCCACTTCAGACGCAGCGAATGACGAAGTCAGAGTCCAAGTTAGAGCATCTCGAGCAGCAAGATCAACGTAAGTTCCGCGACCACCTCTGTCCGCTAACCCCGCTAACGCAGCAAATGCCATAGTCGCGCCACTGGTTATATCGGACGGATAACGAATTTCAGTCGGCCGACCGTCCTCAAACCCCGTCGCGTCAGCTAAGCCTGATAACGCACTGAATATGGGTGCATAGCCAACGTAGGACGAATCTTTTCCACCTCTGCCTAAAGCAGATCCTGACACCATTACCAATCCGGGATTTTTTTCCGTTAAGGACTCAAAATCGAGTCCCAACCCTTCTACTACTCCGGGTCTAAAATTCTCAAGAAAAACGTCTGATTTGCTAATCAGATCTAATAAAACAGCCTTGCCATCATCATCCTTAACATTAATTTTTACGCAGGTTTTACCGACATCAAAGAATTGAGTGATAGCTGCTGTTGTAGACGATGAGTTTTTAAGTGGACGGGAAACTTGTATCACCTCAGCGCCAAGCGCTGCTAAAAGATATCCAGCATATGGACCCATGGCAGCCCACGTAAAATCTACAACTCTGCAACCCCCTAACGGGCCCGAATTTACTTTCATATTAAGGCCTCAGATAAAATCAACTCGTCGACTTCTGTTTTAGTCATTGCCAGCAAATCAGTCATTACGTCAAAGGTGTGTTGTCCTAACAAGGGAGCATGAGCCCAATTTTCCATGCTGCTTGTTGTTTGCCTCCACATCGGACCGAATATTACCTCTTTGCCCAGCACCGGATGATCAATATCAATGAAAGTACCTCGTTGAACAAAATGCGGGTCCCGCATAACCTCATCCGGCCCTAATAGAGGCATCGCGGAAATACCCTCTGCCTGCAAAGCATGCAATAACTTGTCCGTTTCATGCAAGCTCGTTAACTCGGAAAGGGCCTGATCAAGAATATCTCGATTTTGGTTCCGAATTTCTTTATTTTGGAATGACGAGGAAACAGCAAGATCAGGTTTTCCAAGCACGCGGCAAAGACTAGCCCATTGCTGTTCAGACTCGACTGCTATCGCAATCCATGCATCCTTACCTTTCGTGGGATAGTGCCCACAAGGAACATACCCATATCGAAAATTACCCTGGGGTTCCATCACTGTATTAGTCATTGAATAATGCAGGAAAGCTTCCCCAAGAACCGAAACAGCTGCCTCTGTTTCAGCCAGATCTACATGCTGTCCCTCTCCACATCGCTTTCTATGCAATAACGCAGTCATGAGTCCAAAAGCTCCAGTAACGCCAGCATTTGTATCTGCATACGGCTGCTGTATGCCCAAAATATCCTCTCCAGGGTATCCTACTAAGCTGTCGAGACCAGACAATCCAGACAAAAAAGGCGCATAGGCCGGTATATCACTCAGCGGCCCAGTTTGGCCGACACCCGACATTGAGAGCATAACTAAGCTGGGATTGATTTTGGACAGCGAATTATAGTCCATCCCGATCTTTGCCAAAAATCCTGGCTTGAAATTCTCGATCACTGCATCACACTTTCCCACCACTTTCTTCAGAATTTCGAGCCCAGCAGTGGATTTCAGATTTACGGCAATGCTCTTTTTATTTCTATTAACCGCATGAAACCAAGGATTCTGTTCCACATCCGGGTCTGTGCCGATAAGTGGTCTCCCTAACCGCATATAATCAATGCGTTTTTTGGATTCAACTTTTATGACCTCTGCACCCATGTCGGCAAGTATTTGGCCAGGAATCGCTCCTGCCCACACCCATCCCATGTCAAGCACCCTTAAACCTTGCAATGGCCCTGCTGATGATCTAACGCTAACTACTTCCTTACCTAGAGAGCCGGACTTTAGCAAGTTTCTCTCAGCGGAATTTATTTGTTCCGAGACGCTTCCTTTTCTTGGAACTAACAAATCCCGTTTGGCTGGGGTTTTAGACAGCGAACAACCGCTCCCCGGCACCAAGTATCTGTCCCCATCATGAAATCTAATGGAAGTAAAAAAGTCACGTGAAAGCAATTGATCATCTTTTACGATTTCGTCCACAGTTCTGACGGGGCCTGAAGGGACCTCGAATTCCCGGCATAATTTATAAAAGTCTTCCTTGGTGTAATCTTTTAGCCATTCTTTAAACTTAATGTCCAGCTCCTCTGCCATCGGAGATCTGCTGTTTTTCATTCGACTACGATATCGTTCCTCCTTCGACCATTCTGGTGATCCCATCATTTGCAGAAGCCGTTTCCATTGAGAACCTTCAGGGGTGTTAAGCTCCACATAGCCATCGGAACAGGGCAATACTGTTTGTGGGTAGGGGAGGTTAGACAAACGATGTCCAGCTCTTTTGTCTAGGATACCGGCACGTTGAAAACGCGTCACAGCATAGCCAGCATGCACAGTGGCCATCGCCTCTGCTTCAGATACTTCAACGATATCACCGTGGTTAGCAGTGTCTCTTTGAATAAGCGCGCAAGCTGCTCCCGAGGCGCCTGCATACCCAGCCTGAAAACCTGCTTGCGCTAATGGCATGGTAAGTGGCGGCCTACCAGGCTTTCCCATCCGTTGAGTAATTCCAGACAGTGCGTTGGATGTCAGTTCAGTACCTGCATACTGGGAGTAAGGGCCCGTCATTCCGTAAGGACTGATATGGATAGAGATGAGACGATTATGCGATTTGCTCAGCCGATCAAACAACTCAGTCTCTTTCTGCGAATAAACGTTAGCAGTTCCAAAAATAAGTATATCTGCTGAACAAACTAATTCATCCAACTCATGTACATTTCGTCTATTCACATGCAAGCTTTTTTTTCCAGCGTGAAGGTATCCGAACAAACCACTTTTTTCAGGATCGACAGCATCGGGGAATGGTCCTAAATGACGCAGATAGTTATCAACGGTATCTTCAACAAGGATAACTTCCGCGCCGAAGCCGCAAAGAAGCTTTCCACAAAAGCCTGAACCAATCCTCGATCCGATTTCAACAACTTTGTATTCAGAAAATGGGAGCACGCTAGCACCTAAACATATTGCAAAAATTATCTTGGGCTGTAATAAAATTTTCGGTATTCAAACAGCGTCCTTAAAAGGCGCAAGTTTGCACTGTCATTGCCCAGAAAAATAGTCATCGGGGCTAATCTCTTTTAGCACCTGTCATAAAAAACAACATTACTGCCTCTTCAGCAGAATTATTCTGCCAAGCATGTTCTGCTCCGTTCAACACGATCATATCACCGGCTTCGAGCGACACGACTGAATGATCAGACATAACACAGTCTAGCGTTCCAGATAAGAGCATATTGCAATCGACAGTCGCAGAACTATGCAGATCACTGGCCGAGGGAATATTCTTGAGATTTTCCGGCATATCATTCCCGCCTGCAAGAGCAGTCTCATTGGGGGCGAAACGCGTCATAAATATCCGGAAGCCACCAACGGGCGGGAACGTTCCCTCAAAAGAAGGTACATTTCCAGAATCCGGCAGTTCTATGACATTATCGGTACCCCAGAGGGTAAACAGTTGGCCTATCCCGGGAAATGCTGAAGGCTGAAGCACATCCTCGCGCGCAACAATCGATGACCCGTCAGAATCTTCAGCCAAAAATACTCTTCTAACAGTTTCAGGAATATTAAAACCTTGATCTTTTTTCATTTTATCTCTCCCTACCGTATAGGAATCTATACTCAGTAAACTAATTATTTATACCATAGGATTCATCAAGCTGAAAACACAGATCCATCCCAGCGTGGGAGTCCATCTTCAACCTCATCACCGCGGGAAAATAAGCCCCGTCTAATGAGGTCCTCATCATTTTTGATGTCAGCAGCAGTTAGGATCGGGGCTATGGGCACTTTTAACGCCTGCCCCTCTCTGAACAAATATTCCTTGGCATATTTTCTGGTTTCCTTCGACAACAAATCAGCCACCTCCTCCCACCGCGAAACTCTCATTGCTTGTGTTGCGAGATCGGGAGATAGCATCCAGTCTGGTTCCCCCAACAATTTTACCAAGGACTCCCACTGATGTTGTTCTAAACAAACGATTTGAACATATCCATCTCTTGCAGGTTGAACGCCTCCTACAAAGGTAATCGTCGGTTCTAATCTATCTACTATTTTTCCACTATTAGGATATCGGACTAATTCGGTCCAGTGCATTTGCAGCAAAGCTTCTTGTTTAGAGCAATCTATAATATTGCCTCTCCAATCTCCATTGCCCGTCAAGACCGCGATGGCTAAAATTGATGCAATGAGACCACTTTGGGATTCTCCCCAAAAACCTCCTGCTTGCAGTGGAGGTCGAGTTTTATATTCAGGCCAAAGAGGATCACAGGGAATTTGCTGAGCATGACCCGCAGAATGGTAAATATTAAGTGGTTCCGCAGCATAACTCGCACGAGGACCAGTCAACCCATACGGAGAAATGCACAACGCGGTCAAGGAAGAATTTTGACCCATTACTCTGCCAGATATTGGTTCACCTAAGGGCCATCCCTGACTTGGCCTCTCCTCGATGATAAGCTGGGCCCCATCGCAAAAACCAGCCAACGAGTCAAAGTACTTCGGATCGTAATAATCCAATTTTTCAATATTTTTTATTGAATCAAGCACTTGCATGTGCTCGACATCTGGATTGGAATACCCGCCAGTTGGATTGGGTCTTAGGGCTAAAACGGAAGCACCTATTTGAGCAAGTGCATGACCACAAAAAGCTCCTGCCAAACCAGCAGACAAATCAACCACTCGAAGACCACTAAGCACGCCAGTTAATTTTTTCTTTTTCATTTTCATGGCTTTATTCAGGAAGCTGCACTACTGCCTCGCCTTGAGCTACAACTTCTTCACGTTGGTTTATCGCCACAACCTCAATTGTGACCTCATTTCTGCCCTCAATTTTTTGTTTCGAGATGACTTTGCCTCTACACCAGGTCGTATCTCCCATAATTACTATCTTACCAAGTTTCACATCAAGCATGCTTAAAAAGCCTGAATCACCCATCCAATTAGTCACCGTTTGACTTAACCAGGCAATTCGTTGCGGACCCATATCATATGCACCTCCCAGACCGGAACGCTGCGCCAGGTAATCATCCCAATGGACTGCCTCTGGCGAGTCTGGTATGCCTGCTTCGTTTTGAATAACTGCATGGGGATGCCGCCGCCTGAAGCCACTGCCAATGGCATGGGTATACATAAAAAAGCCACCTGCAACCCCACCAAATCCAGACCGCATATACCCTACCATATCAGTCACAGTTAGGGGTCCTTTAACTACCGGCTGAAGTACTTCACCCACCTCGATATCACCCCATGACCTAGCATGATCGCCTCTAGTAATTTCTCTGAACATCTCATTTTCAAGACCACGAATTTGATCGGGGGTATAGGTTTGTCTTTCTATATTCCGTTCATTTGATCTTTTTCTCGCTTCGCCTCGTTCAGTCCGGATGTTCCAGTGCCTAGCAGTACAAACCAAATCGTTATTCTGGTTTGTATAGTCTATTTTGACGCCCTGCAAAGCCGTTTGTCCCGCAAATCGGCTTGGTTTGACTGAAATATCATCTATACAACCCGTACTATCGAGTCTATCCCCTTCAAAAATTGGTTTGTACCACTCCACTCGGCTTCTCGTAAACAAAGCGTGTACACCGGGAAATCCTGTCCCTACATCCCAACCACTCAAAACATAAATCATTGATGGAGGCGCCACCTGAGATCCATAAGGGCCTCTTCTCGCATATATTTCATCGGACCAGAGTGGATTAAGGTCCGCCACCCCAAGAACATATCGTTCAATCCATTCTGCAGAAACGATTACGCTTCGCTGCAAATGTCGCATTGGTTTTCCAATGCGCGCTCGCATTTCTTCCATAGCCTTTTCTGTAATTTTTCCCTCACCAAGACCTGCGCTTGATTGATTATTTGTTTGCATAACTAATTAAAATCCTATTGGAGTAAGTTCTAACGTAAACTGCTATGCACTAAACTGCTCTAACCCATTGAGCAATTAGGTCACAGCATCAATTTCTTCCTGAGACAAACCAAACTCTGAAAGCACCTCATGGGTATGTTGACCCAATTCTGGCGCAAACCCACTTACATATGATTTGGTCTCTGACCATGTCTCGGGAGGATTCATCATTCTCAACCGACCCTCCGTCGGGTGTTCTTCTAAAGTGAAAAAACCGACATCATTTAAGTGCGGATCTTCAATCAGAGATTCAATCGTATTCATTAACATTGCTGGGATATCATTTTCTTCAAATAGAGCCAACCATTCAGACGTTGTTTTTTCCTCTAATTTTTTTGCCACAAATGCATATACAAAATCAATATTATCGGCTCGAGAGGACTGCGAAGAAAAACGGTAGTCCTGAGAAAACATCTCTGGTTGGCGAATAACATCAAAGAAAGCTTTCCAATGACTATCATTGTAGATCAGTGCACATATATACCCGTCTGCTGTCTTATAGGGGTGACGGTTTTTTGATATTAATCTTGTGTAGTATGGCCCCCCCTGAGCGGGCTCATAACTTAACCCAGCCATATGATCGCCCAGCACATACTGAGAAAGAACCTCGAACATGGGAACCTCTATCGACTGACCACGACCTGATCGCTCTCGGGAATAAAGGGCAGCTGAAATCATACTGGATAGATATAATCCAACTGATCTATCCGCCACTGGAGTAGGAACATATCTTGGCACTTCACTACCACCCTCATATACTAAAGTAGGGATGCCCACTATTCCCTGAATCAAGTCGTCATAAGCTGGCTTGCCACTGTAACGACCTCCAGAACCAAACCCGACGGCTGAAGCAAAAATAACCCTAGGATTTACCGCCGAAATTGAATCGTAATCTAACCCTAAGCGCTTAAGGGCAGCAGGACGAATATTGTGAACAAAAACATCAGACTTTTCGGCAATTTTCAAAGCAACTGAACGAGCCTCAGTTTTTTTTAAATCGAGAACGATGCTGCGCTTTCCATGATTAGCGTTGATAAATGAATGACCCATGAGTTTATTCTTCATTGGACCAACGTGCCGCATAATGTCGCCTGAGGGCGGTTCCAGTTTTATTATGTCCGCGCCCAGATTTGAAAGTATCATAGTGGCATAAGGACCCATAACAACTGTGGTTAAATCGAGAATTCGAACTCCTGAGAGCGGGCCGGTATGCTTTGGATGAGCACCCTTTGATAGTTCAGGTAGCGTATCCATAGTCCTTCAGGGCTTGATTTATCAGAAGCGTCAGGTCAACATCGCCAGCCTTTGCTGTGATAGATGGGTAGCCCATTCTATCTCGGCCAGTAATCTCATAAGAAATAAGTTTATCTTGAGCGCATCGTTGTAAGACAGTTCGCATTGCTGAGCCACCAGCGACACCCACTCTGGGAACTCGCACACCCTCTAAAGTGACAGTTTGCAGTTCCTCCAGAATCAGCATACCACCATCAACAACACCAATGCATTTTTCAACAGTAACGCTCATTTTTAGCTCCAGAAAAAAGTTAGATAGTTTATCCCGCTGAAATCTTATCCCGCAAAACCTTTCGATTTACCTTACCTGCCATAGTTTTCGGCAAATCTTCCACAAATTCTATTTCTCTTGGGTATTCATGCAAACTCAAACGTTTTTTAGAAAAATCTTTCAACTCTTGGGCCAGTTCTGCTGAGCCAAGTCGATTTGATACCAAATATGCCTTGGGTATGAGACCTCTCATCTCGTCAGGCACGCCAATAACGGCAGCTTCTAGCACAGCGTCATGTTTCAATAGAACATCCTCTATCTCGATCGCGCTCATAGTCCAACCCGCAGAAATTATGATGTCATCGGACCTTCCACCATAATAAAAGTAGCCATCGGAATCCTTACTGCCCCTATCCTTGGTTGAAACCCAATCAGCCTTTCGTCGCACTACCAGCTCGCCTTGCTCACCCGGCTCACAGGGGTTACCCGACGCGTCATGAACATCGACTTCCGTTCCTGGAATTGGCTTTCCGAGAGAGCCTCGACGCACGTCATAATCCTCTGCGCCAGGGTAATTTACCAAAACAGTGCCCACCTCGGTTGTTCCATACATGCTCCTCGGCACGGTACCAAAGATATTTTCAATGAATTCGGCAGTTGAGGTGTCGAGTGGCTCACCCGTATAAGATAATTTATTTACTGCATAATCAAAGTCTTGAGCTACACCACTACTTTTGAGCATCCTGAAGTGCGTTGGGGCCGCCGAAAGCGCTGTGATTCTATAATCAGAAAGTGCTTTTGCAAATCGCTTTGGATCAAACTTGCCCGAGATAGTTCCTGTGGTTATGCCCAGTGTCAGGGGACCAAGCGTGCCATGCCACAGCCCATGCCCCCATGCCGTCGATGAGGGACAGAAAAAACGATCCCCGGGCCGAATACCCGTAGCATAAAGCGCCGCAATCATGAGATAGACTATAGATAGGTGAGTATGCTTAACCGCTGTGGGCATCGCCCTTGTAGTTCCGGATGTATATTGATAGATCGCATAATCGCTACTTTTGCTGTTTGTCGAAAAACTGGTTTCAAACCTATCAAGATTAGATAAATATGTGTCGTCTGCCACCGAGATATGAATACCTTCCAGTTCTCGAGCCATATCTGATTTTTCGCTAGAAACAACGAGCACTGTAAGACCCGAGTCTTCAACTCTTGCACGGAGACCATCTGGACCAAATAGCGTGAACATTGGGACGGCAATTGCACCTGTCTTTATAATGCCAAATAGTGTCGCGTAGAAAGCCAAAGAAGGATCAACCATCAAACCCACACGGTCTCCTCGCTTTACGTTGCGCGACAACAGCCAATTTGCCACCTGAGATGATCTTTTTGAAAGCTCATTGAAACTAATTTTCTCGTCGCTGTCGTCAGAATGTGCAATGTTGATTGCAGTTTTATCTGATCTGGCATGACGATCTACAGCCTCATGGGCGATATTGAGCGATTCCTTATTGCCATCCATAAGTTGCCACAACCTAGCAATAGCAAATTCGCTTTGAGCGTACTCAAATGAAGTGGAGTCTGTAAGTTTTTTCATTTTTAATTACACCAAACGAAACTGTTTATTTACTGCAACATGATCATGTTGAAAAATAGTATGTTCAAACATCCCACTCGAGAGGGAGGCTGAAAGGCATGAATACTGTACCAAGATCGCTTTCAATGACAGTCCCATCCGGAATTCGAAATGGAGGCAAAATCTCAAGAAAGGCTTTAATTGCAGCTCGCAACTCGCGACGAGCAATATGCATACCGATGCAAACATGTATGCCGGTACCGAAACTATATAGCTTAGCATCTCTGCCAAAAATAACCTTGTCCGGCTGATCATAAACTTCGGGATCACGAGCAGCCAAAGCCGTGGAATAGCAAACCTTGTCCCCCTCTTTTATTTTAATGCCCGCGACTTCTGTATCTTTCAAACAAGTTCGAGTAATTGTGACCGCACCATACGCTCTCATTAACTCAGTAATCGCACCTTCAATTTTTTCGGGATTTTCACGAAGATCTGCCTGATGTTCAGGATGCTCTGCCAGATGACGAAAGATTAAACCGAGGTGCGCCGAAACAGTATCCAATCCAGCCAGGCCTAAGTTGAAAAATAAAGCAACAAGTTCGTCATGACTAAACATTCTTCCATCAACGCTGGCATTCAATGCAAAACTCATCATGTTTTCCGCGGGGGGGTCGTTTCGCCTAATTTCAATCTCTTTCTCAAAATATGCCACAACCTCCCTAACCGCATCGAGGACATCATCCATGTCTGCAGCTCTGGTAATCGTGTCATATAACTCAATAAAATATTGCAGGCGATCAACTGGCATGCCCATCATTTCCAGAAAGATGGTGCTAGGGAACGGGAATGCAAAGTCTTCCATGAATTCGCACCGTCCCTTATCTTTCAGAGCTTCCACACGTGTTCTCGCATAATCGTTAATTTTGTCATCCATATCTGCAGCTGTTTTCGGGACAAAAAACGGCATCAGCATCCGTCGATACACACCGTGATCAGGCGGGTCCTGCTCGACAGGAATCATACTCCAGCTTGCGCCAATCATCTCGGCGTAGGGTTGTATCTGCTTGTTGCTAAAGTGTTCAGGATCATGAATAACGGCGACTTGATCCTCTGTACGGCGAAACACCCAGCCACCCCCGTTCATTAGATTGGGCGCATAGAAAACCGGTGGGAAATCGCGGTGGATATCATCCACCACGGCATGAGGTGGACGAGTGGTCGTGAGACCTCGACCCATGGTCAAGTTGCGCACCATCTCAGGCGGAACATGCGCAGGGATCTCTGCGCTTTTTGCCAATTCTTCTGCGTCCAATTCTACGACCTCCCAATTCTTTAAGTCCAAAAAGTCATAATTGGGCGGCCGAAGGCCGCCCATTGTTCATCATTTTTGGCATGTATTTTTAGTAGCTGTAGGAGACCTCAACTCCCATCATTCTGGGCTGCCCCGGAATTATCGAATTCATCCCGCCAGTAAGCGCATTTGAGTTACCACCGGCAAAATACTCTTCTTCAGTCAGGTTCCGAGCGAAAAAGGCTAAATTGACGTTGGTTCCATACATTCCAGACCATTCAGCTCGCATATTAATCAACTCATAGCTGGGAATGGTCGTGTTCGGAGAAGCTGAATCAGCGGTTTGGCTGTAATACCACTCATCTTGAGCATATAGCTCACCTCTCAGAGACAACGCGCCCATATCACCAATGTCTTTTGACACGTTGAAGAATAGTGAGTAGGACGTCTCTGGCGTATCGCTGTAGGGGCCAAAGTAGAAGGTTTGTCCCCCATACAGAGCTAGCGGATCTGTATATTTTGCATCTGTGTATGCAAATGAGCCTCCTATCTGAAGCCATTCTGTTGGCTCGAAGGATGCATCAAGCTCGAAACCTTGAATTTCAGCTTCATTCACGTTCCCAGCAGTAGCAGCTGGCCCTGTAGGCAGAACAATATAGATCGTTCTTTGAACATCTTCGACCTCCATTTGGTACAGAGCCAAATTAATTCTGGCAGGAACAGTTCCTAACAAGCCAGAAAACTTCATGCCCACCTCAAAATCCTGCACTTTTTCTGGACGCATGTAGTCTCCATAAGGATAGAAATAACCCGATGTCTGATTGAAGGCGCCCGATCGCCAGCTGCTTCTGACTGCCCCATAAACGGTTAGATCCTCTGATGCGCTGTAGGTTGCACTTAGTTCCCAACTTGGATCTTTGTGATCCTGATCAGTAGGCACCATCCCGTTTAACAGC
>CAJWMT010000057.1:0-15976 GCA_913044275.1 uncultured Cellvibrionales bacterium | reverse complement strand
CAAAAAAAACCCGCCATCAATGGCGGGTTTTTTGTCAGCTTAGCGAGGAAGCACAGCTACATCATGCCGCCCATCCCGCCCATGCCGCCCATGCCGCCCATATCTCCCATACCAGGAGGTGGGCCTCCGGCCGCATTATCGTCTGGGAGCTCGGCCACCATGGCTTCAGTGGTAAGCATCAAGCCTGCTATCGAGGCTGCCGCCTGTAAAGCGGTCCGTGTCACTTTGGCTGGATCGAGAATACCCATGTTTATCATGTCTCCGTATTCTCCGGTTGCAGCGTTGTACCCAAAGTTGCCATCGCCTTGTTTTACCTTATCGACCACCACAGAACCTTCTTCGCCAGCATTTTCAACAATCTGGCGCAGAGGAGCCTCCATGGCCCGTCGAGCGATTGCGACACCAGTAGTCTGATCATCGTTGTCTCCAACGAGATCTTCGACTTTTTGGAGCGCCCGAATCAAGGCAACGCCTCCCCCCGCCACAACGCCCTCTTCTACAGCAGCCCTCGTAGCATGGAGTGCGTCTTCCACTCTGGCCTTCTTCTCTTTCATTTCAACTTCAGTAGCTGCCCCTACTTTAATTACAGCAACGCCACCTGCCAATTTAGCCACTCGCTCCTGAAGTTTTTCACGATCGTAGTCAGAACTAGTTTCCTCAATCTGAGCGCGAATTTGCTTGACCCTCGCCTCGATATTACCAGTATCACCTGCGCCATCCACGATCGTTGTATTTTCCTTAGTCATAGTAACTCGCTTAGCGGTGCCCAAGTGCTCCAGAGTGGCGGCCTCCAAATCAAGCCCCACCTCTTCGGATATGACAGTACCCCCAGTAAGAATCGCAATATCCTCCAGCATCGCTTTCCTGCGATCGCCGAATCCTGGAGCCTTACAGGCAGACACCTTTACTATTCCACGCAAATTATTGACAACCAAGGTGGCTAAAGCCTCCCCTTCGACATCCTCTGCTATTATCATTAGAGGTTTTCCAGCCTTGGCCACCGACTCCAATAATGGTAATAACTCACGAATATTTGAAATCTTTTTGTCTACCAAAAGGATAAGTGGGCTTTCCTGCTCAGTGCTCATGTTCTCTTGGTTATTGACAAAGTAGGGAGAAAGATATCCGCGATCAAATTGCATCCCCTCTACGATATCCAACTCATTTTCGAGCCCCGAGCCTTCCTCAACTGTTATCACCCCTTCTTTCCCTACCTTCTCCATGGCCTCGGCAATTATATCGCCGACCAAAGTATCGCTGTTGGCAGATATAGTTCCCACTTGGGCAATCTCCTTTGTTTCGGAACATGGCCGGGCAACGGCAGCGATCTCAGCTACTGAAGCAACTACTGCCTTGTCAATGCCTCGCTTGAGATCCATTGGATTCATGCCTGCTGCCACCGACTTCAGACCTTCAGTGATTATAGTCTGCGCCAAAACGGTCGCAGTGGTTGTGCCATCTCCTGCATCGTCTGATGCTCTAGATGCCACCTCCTTCACCATCTGAGCTCCCATGTTTTGGAGCTTGTCTTTGAGTTCAATTTCCTTAGCTACAGAAACCCCATCTTTTGTTACGGTAGGTGCACCGAAGGCCTTGTCGAGTATAACATTTCGTCCTTTGGGGCCTAACGTTACCTTGACCGCATTGGCCAGAACATTGACTCCCTCGAGCATGTCTTGACGCGCATTGTCGCCGAATTTCACTTGTTTAGCTGTCATGATTTTTTCCTTTAGAAATACAGTTTTGCCAAAAATTCTTTAATTTTTAAGCCTCTACCACGGCTTTAATATCCGATTCACTGAGGATAACTAGTTCTTCCCCGTCCACGTCAATGGTGTCGCTACCCGCGTACTTTCCAAAAACGACTGTATCCCCAACGTTTACATCCACAGCACGCGATTCTCCGTTATCAAGAATACGCCCCGATCCAACGGCAATGACTTCCCCTTGGTTGGGTTTTTCCTGTGCTGACCCAGGCAAAACAATGCCGCCGGCTGATGTTTCCTCTTCTTCCTGCCTACGAACGATAACTCGATCGTGTAATGGGCGAATTTTCATACCTAAAATCTCCATTGATATAAATACAAAAGTGGCTTAGTTCATGCGTTCGATAGTTATTTTTAAAACACTCTTTCGCAACAGTTAGGTAGATGGAGGCGTACTAAACCATTTTCAAGCCCCCAAAGAGTTTTTTTTTAACATCGACGCTTTTCAAATACACCAATCATGATGAGGTTGTCTTAATTCTGCGTATCTTCAAGGTTTTCGATTTCGCCAGCGAAAGTGGTCCCCGAAGCACCCCGCCCATAAACAAATCTCGCCCCATCCTTTTTGGTCCCTGACCAATAGGAAAAATCGGCAAAAACTCGTTTCTTTATCATCTGAGAAAATTTAGAGCGTATCTTCGGTACTAGCAAAAAGAAACCCATAGAGTCCGTACAAAATCCTGGAGTACACAATAATATCCCAGAAATAATGAGCATTAATCCAGAGAAGAGTTCTTCCGCAGGCAACTGTCCTTGAGTCAATTTTCTTTTGACTAACCAAAGTATTTCAGTGCCCTGAACCCTTATAATAATTCCTCCAATTACGGCGGTTGCCAAGACAAGGCCGATAGTATTTAAAGCCCCGAAATAAGAACCTACAGAAATCAATAACAATATCTCTGCAAAAGGCGCCATCAATAATAAAATGATAAAAAAGTACATTAACTTGGATTCTCCTCTACCGAAAAATATACTATTTTTTTTGATTTTGTTCCATTTCAATTAATGTTATTGAAAGCCTTCAATCTATGAGAGACTGTCAACCTGATAAAGAATGCAAATATGGGGAATCTTAAGCCGTCTATGCAGACCAATTGTAATGACAAGCAACCGAGTTGGCGCGACGCGATCGCAGTATTTCTTCGAAGAAAAGTTATAACCATGATATTTCTTGGTTTTTCTGCCGGATTGCCCTACCTATTAGTCTTCTCGACACTTTCAGCTTGGTTATCCGAAGCTGGCGTCCAACGTTCTGCAATCGGGTTTTTTAGTTGGATAGGCATTACTTTCTCTATCAAGGTGCTTTGGGCACCAGTCTTGGACAACCTTGCGATACCTTGGATAACAAGATTTTTGGGGCAACGAAGATCTTGGATGCTAACAGCTCAGTTGGGCCTTTTAGTCGGTTTATTCTCCATGTCCACTCTGGATCCAGGCATCCAAATATGGAGCCTAGCTTTACTAGCGACATTCGTAGCTTTTTGTTCAGCAACCCAGGATATTTGTATTGACGCATATCGAATTGAAGCCGCGCCTCGCGAATTACAAGCGGCTATGGCTGCAACTTATATCTTTGGCTACCGCTTGGCACTTCTAGCCTCTGGTGCAGGAGTCTTCTATATTGCCGACCTATATGACTGGGAGCTCGCCTATCAGCTGATGGCGCTATTGATGCTGGTAGGCATAGTGACCACAGGGTTTATTAGTGAACCTTCATCCGTTAAGAGTGTTCGATGGGGGCCTCTGGAGATCAGCCTATTAGAGCACTTAAGTACTAAGCGAAATGCACTTACTTCCAAATTGGATCGTGCTATGGTGCTGGTATACGCTCCATTCTACTCTTTTTTCAAAGAGTATAGAGGACATGCAGCTATTCTTCTACTTTTCATAGGTGTATTTCGTATAAGTGATATCACTATGGGCGTAATGGCAAATCCTTTTTATCTCGAACTTGGGTTTACTAAAACACAAATCGCCAGCATAGCAAAGGTTTTCGGGTTTTTGATGACAATTCTTGGGTCTGCTTTGGGAGGTATTTTAGTCGTCAAAATGGGGATCATGAGCCCACTTTTGATAACAGCGATCTTGGTCATGATTACTAATTTATTATTCTCTGTACTTGCGCTTATGGGCCCTGATATTAACTGGCTAGCACTAGTGATTGGCGCAGATAACTTAGCTGGCGGAATGTCTAATGTTGTTTTTATTGCTTTCTTGTCCAGCTTGGTGAATCAGACCTACACAGCGACCCAATATGCTTTGTTTAGTTCAATTATGACTCTGCCAGGAAAATTTGCAGGCGGCTTCTCCGGTTTGATTGTTGATGCGGTGGGGTACCCAATATTTTTCGTCTATGCAGCTGCCATAGGACTACCTGCCATACTACTAATAAAATATTTTACAAGAAATAAACTCCTTAGCATCACCTAGTTAAAAAGCATCGTCACCTTTTATCAGGGTTAAGTATCTTTTCCAGTCGAAGGAACCGCCGGGATCTGTTTTTCGGCCAGGAGAAATATCGCTGTGACCGACAATCCGATCCAAAGTTATCAGAGGGAAGAAAGATTGCAGTTGTCTTGTCAGGGACCCCAATCGAGAGTATTGGATCTCTGTAAAAGGGATATGATCAGCGCCTTGAAGTTCAATTCCTATTGAGAAATCATTACAACAGGCTCTGTTGTCAAAACTTGATTCCCCTGCGTGCCAAGCCCGGCGATTAAGGGGGACATATTGAGTAATTATGCCCTCTCGGTCTATGTATAAATGAGCGGAAACTCGAAGATGGCCGATCTCTTCGAAGTAAGGATGAAATGACGGATTTAGACAGTTTGTAAAAAGTTGGTCTACATAGTTTCCTGCAAACTCATTTGGCGGCAGACTGATGTTGTGAATCACTAATAGACTTATTTCTGTGTCATCAGGCCGTCGGTCAGCATTTGGTGATTCGATTCTGCGGTGAACGTCCATCCAGCCATTGTCTAGTCCTTTAATCATATGGAATCAGTGCCCGATTTATTAAATTAAAATTATACAGCCTCCACGATAAATGCAGGCCCGATTAGTTGGAGATGTACTGACATAATTTCAATGATACCAATGAATCGTCATATGCCCAAAACATGACACAATATAATGATTTTGATTATCAAGCTTTTTTATGTGGTTCAAAAATGATGTCGTTACTCGATCCATAATTTCGGTCAATACTGTTAGAATTATATTCAGCGATTTCTTGTGATCACTTGTTAAACCTAAACCGCCTTTCAGAATCATTTTAACGCCAGAGGAAGGAAGACTGAGAAATGACGAAGTTTAAAATGACACCATCAACTGCGCTCGATATTGTAGAATGTGTGTCTCGAGCACTTCGAGAAGATATTGGAGATGGGGACATTACTGGTGCCCTAATTTCTTTGGAACAGATAGCAACTGCCCACATTACTGCTTTGCAACCGGCAGTTATATGTGGCATCCCTTGGGCAGAAGAAGTCTTCAATCAACTAGAGGGGGATGTAAGTTCAAAGTGGCTAATTAACGAAGGCCAGGAAGTCAGGACAGGCGATGTAGTCGCTGTTCTATCTGGAAGCGCGCGATCACTCTTAACTGGGGAGAGGACTGCTCTAAACTTTTTGCAAACGCTATCTGGCACAGCAACCTGTGCACGGCGATATAGTTCAAAGATCCAAGATTCTAGCGTCCGCTTACTAGATACCCGAAAAACCATTCCTGGGCTTCGGCAAGCGCAAAAATATGCGGTTCGCATCGGTGGTTGTTCTAACCACAGAATGGGGCTCTATGATTCATTTTTGATTAAAGAAAATCATATCCTGGCTTGCGGAGGAATTGCAAAAGCAATCCAAAAAGCCAGGGATATCGACAAAGAAAAAATAGTGGAGGTGGAAGTGGAAAATATGAATCAATTCAAAGAAGCCTTGGAGGCAGGAGCAGATATAATAATGCTTGACAACTTCTCCTACGAAGACATTCTGCAATTAAAAAAAATCGAAAGAGGCCGAACTAAAATAGAGATTTCCGGTGGAATAACTGATGAGTTGTTGAACAAGTATCAAAGCTTGCCTGTAGATTTTATATCGTCGGGAAGCCTGACCAAACATTTAGAGGCGATCGATTTATCGATGAGATTCCTTGAGTGATGTAACCTTTAGATCAAATCAATTAAATATGCACCTTCCTAGGCCGATAGTTTAAGAAATACTTTTAGAAAAGCGAAAAAACTGCTGCAAATCGAGCCAAAAAGTAATCAGAGTAACTTTTTCTATGGATCTTCCAGAAAATATATTGACATTATTGGGAGTTTTGCTGGGCTTAACCTTCGGAAGCTTCCTGAACGTGGTAATAATGCGACTGCCGATTCAATTGAATTTCCGATGGCGAACGGAATGCCGAGACTATCTCGATATTGAAGATCAAGACGATTTACGAGCGCCTCTAAATATCATCTATCCGAGATCCCATTGCTTCAGTTGTAAACAAAGTCTTTCTTTTTTACAAAATATCCCCGTTCTTAGTTTCGTTGCAATAGGAGGCCGATGCGCCAATTGTTCGGCGTATATTTCACGGCAATATCCGATCGTCGAAATTCTTGGTGCTGTGACTACAACAACAGCATTATTGAATTTTGGAATAACTTTTTCAGCCGCAGGTGCCATAATCTTTTCATATTGCCTCATAGTGCTTGCCTTCATCGACCTCCGAGAAAAGTTATTGCCGGATCAGGTCACTTTGCCACTTCTATGGCTGGGTCTAATTATAAATATCGGTAGTACTTTTACATCCCTTCAGGGTGCAGTTCTGGGAGCCACCTTTGGATACCTTGGACTTTGGTCAATCTATTGGGCTTTTAAATTGATCACTGGCAAAGAAGGGATGGGTTATGGTGACTTTAAGTTCCTTGCCGCGTTGGGTGCTTGGCTTGGCTGGCACCTGTTACCACTTACATTGCTAATTGCCAGTTCTATAGCTCTTATTGCCGCAGTTATTGGGATTATTCTAAAACGACTTAATAGTGGGCAAACGATTGCTTTCGGGCCCTACCTTGCTATAGCTGGTTATCTCGCATTCTATCTGGGAGATAGCATGATTGAGGTATATTTAAGATTATCTAGCTTTTGAGGTTATAATCGGCATACCTTATCAAAAAACAGAGTGCTTTAGAGTCCATAAAGGTGTCGAAGAAACCATACATTGTTGGTTTGACAGGTGGGATTGGCAGTGGCAAAAGCACTGTAGCCAGAGCGTTTATTGACTTGGGAATTGAGGTGGTGGATGCAGATCATGCATCGAGAAAAATTGTAGAACGCGGTATGCCCGCCCTAAAGTTTATCGCGGACCGCTTTGGTGGGAGGGTAATCAAGAAGGATGGGGGGCTAGATCGCGCTGCTATGCGCAAAATCATCTTCTCTCAACCGGAAGAAAAATTCTGGTTGGAAAACCTGCTGCATCCCCTTATCGCAGAGTGGATAGTAGACAAAATCCGTTCCGCGAGAAGTGCTTATGTAATGCTTGAATCACCTCTTCTTATGGAGACACAGCAACACAAACTGGTAGACTCGCTTTTATTAGTAGATGTAACTGAGGAGCTTCAATTAAAGCGGGCTTCCGAACGGGACAATCAAAGTTTGGAGAATATTCAGTCAATAATTAATAGTCAAATGAACCGCAGCGAAAAATTAAATCGAGCTACTCATATTTTTGATAACACATTGCCGAAGTCATCGATTCCGTCGCGAGTTGCCACTTTCCATGAAACTTTTCTGAGCTTAGCTAGTGGCAAAAATTAGAGAGAGGCTGTCGCCGAAAATCCGAGATACGCTGACCAAAATCCACTGCACAACTTGCATGTTGTGTGTCAATTGCAAAGAGACTGGGTCCGCATACTTTTTCCTCATCCCCCATCAGCAGCCCGCCTTTTGGCCGGTGGATGCTGGGAAATGAAATCTATTCCGAAGACTACTTAAACGCTATGAAATAGGCAGAGACTAAAAGAATTTATATTTTGCAAAATACTAAATAAAAATGCGTACAAAGATCTATAAGTCTAAGAAAGAATTCCTCGCTAGAGTCAATCGAGATGACAATGGCGTGAGCGAGGCCTTTGCAAAGGCTCATCCAGATTATGAGTCTCTAAACTTCAATAACTGCGGTTGCTGGGATTGCTTCGGGTGCTCCAACTGTGTCCTCTGTAGTAATTGCACAGATTGCTTCGCTTGCCAAAATTGTAATCTTTGCAGCAAATGTCATAACTGCGCCAATTGTCAAGATTGTGAAAACTGTTACAACTGTATTAACTGTGATGGGTCTCATAATTGTAACAATTGTATTGATTGCGCAGATTCGATCAATTGTTATGATTGTAATAACTGTTATGCCTGCACTGATTGTATTACATGCTTGGGCTGCGATAGTTGTTACAACTGCAGCTTTTGCAATAATTGTAACCAATGCAGCGACTGCAACTATACCAATGAAGGTTACCATCGCAAGAGTATTTCATTGCGGCAGATGACGCCTAGCACAGATGACTATGAGGATTCTTCAGTAATTAATGGGTTGAAGAAAAAGGGTTTTCAGAACTTCGAGGAATTGGCAGAATTAACCGGAGAATCGGCACAACTACTCAAGAATTGGAGTATATTTCATCCTAGGCGTTTTGCACTTATACTTGCCGGAGCTAGGGCAAAAGTCACTTAAGAAACTGACGCAGGTACCAATATTTGGCAAAAGGTTCAATCGGAAACCGATGACCTAGCTTCGTTAAGAAGTTTTCTGAGAATCGGATAATTAGCCTCAGGAAAAGAAAACTCGGATTCTGGACATATGGCGCTCTCTACTGATGTCCACGCTTGGCATTGGCCCTCAGCCGCCTGAGCACGCCCACGGTAATTAGTTACACTGAATACTTCCAAATAGACATTTAAGTCTTCATAGTCATGAAAAATATCCATGTAGTGCTCCATTTCAACCACCTCAACAGAAATTTCTTCGCGCAGCTCCCTGCAGATCGCTTGCCGAGAACTCTCGCCAAGTTCAACTTTCCCACCCGGGAATTCCCAAAGCCCTCCTTTATGTTTTTTTCGATCACGAAGGGTGATTAAAATGCGTCCTTGGCTGTCCCTTAGAATGCCAATCACTACATGCAAGCGGCTGACCATGAAATACGCCTCAAAGTTTCTCTCTCTCAGGTCCTATAATCAGCGTTAATTCGGACATACTCATGGCCAAGGTCTGTCGTCCAGACTGTCTGACTAACATCTCCTCGATCCAATAGTATTTTTATTTCAATGTCCTCTGTTTGCATTGCAATCGATCCTGCCTCTTCAGAGTAGTCTGCTGACCGTTGGCCCTGATGCACGACTAACGTCCCATTTATATATATATCCACTTTTTCCATATCCAGATGAGTAATCTCAGCACGACCAATCGCCGCCAAGATTCTTCCCCAATTTGCATCCGAAGCGCCAAGCGCTGTCTTGACCAGCGGAGACTCAGCCACTGTATATGCCACTTCAAGAGCTTCACCAAGATTGAGAGCATTTGCGACAACTATAGCCACAAACTTTGCTGCGCCTTCCCCATCTCTTATGCAGGCTTGTGCAAGTTCCACACAAACCGATTCGAGATTCGCTTGAAACTGGCTAAAATTCAGCTCATCTACTACCACTCCAGAATGTCCTGTGGCGATCAGAACGAGGGCATCATTCGTCGAAGTGTCGCCATCCACGGTAATTCTATTGAAACTCTTGTTTGCTGCAAGAGTCAGGGCCCTATGCAACAACTCATTATCAATAATTGCATCTGTGGCAATGAAAGAGAGCATCGTGGCCATATTGGGCTTTATCATACCCGACCCCTTTGCAATTCCTGTCAGCGTTATGTGCGCCTCAGGAGAAGTGGCAACTTCTGAATTGCCGGCATGATATGAAGGAATGGCAAATCGTTTACTAGATGCTTTTGGTCTCGTATCTGTGGTGAGGATGGACCAAGCTGCAGCCTCCCAACCATCCTCATTTAGTGCCTCAATGGCACTCGGAAGCGCATCTAAAATAAGTTGTGTCGGCAGATATTCCCCAATGACTCCCGTAGAGAAGGGAAGAACTTTGTCTGAATCAACTTCGGTCAATTCGGCTATTTTGGCACAAGTCATTTGCGCATCGCGTATTCCTCGAGCGCCAGTACCAGCATTGGCATTACCCGTATTCACTACAAGATAACTCGGCACATGCTTTGCCAGAGAGTTTCTTGCAACTTCGATAGGGGCGGCGCAGAAGGCATTCTTGGTAAACAACGCTGCTACCGACGAATTGTCTGCTATTTGCATAACAACAAGATCATTGCGAGAAATCTCTTTGATCCCTGCAGAAGCCGTGCCTAACTTAAAACCTGACACCGGATATATCTTAGGAAAAGAATCAAGTCCGGTAGCCACTATCCAATCCCGAGTAAAGATGGTTTGGTTGAAATATTTTAGTCATCTTGTAATATTTAATTCCTAGCCTATAGAATCTTGCCGCAGCAATGCTTGAATTTTTTTCCAGACCCGCATGAGCAAGGCTCATTTCGTCCCATTTTATTGCCATGCCTTCTTACTGGTTGATTTTTGGAGCTAGTAGATTGACTGTTTTCCTGCTGTTCTCCTTCAACTGCCTCGACTTTTGCATGAGAGTATGCTCGATTACCCTGTTCATCTCGGCGCTTTTTTTCGAGCCTTGACACATCATCTTGGGATGATATCTGGACATTATTAAGGAAACGAATAGTTTCATATTTAACATTGTCCAGCAGCTCTTCAAATAGAGAAAATGATTCACGCTTATACTCTTGTTTTGGATTTTTTTGCGCGTATGCGCGCAGGCCAATGCTTTGCCGCAACTGATCCATATTCGATAAATGTTCTTTCCATAAATTATCAAGAACATTAAGCATTATCTGTCTCTCAACATCTTGCAAATAGTCTCCGACATGCCCATGTCGAGTCTCATAAGCTTGTTGCACAAGATCTAAAATACGCTCCCTAACCCCGACTTCGCCTAGTCGATTATCCTCATCTAGCCACCGTGACACAGCTATCTCAATATCGAAATCTGCCACCAATTTACGTTCCAAGCCCTCTACATCCCATTGTTCATCCAAACTTCCGGGCATGATATGTTCATCAATCGAGCGGTTCACAACATCGACGCGGATTTGGGTAATGATTTCCGATATATTGTCATCTGCAAGAAGGTCATTTCGTTGTTGATATATGACTTGACGCTGGTCATTTGCGACATCATCATATTCGAGCAAATGTTTACGGATATCAAAATTGCGACCCTCAACTTTTCGTTGCGCTTTAACTATTGCATTGGTAACCATACGGTGCTCTATTGCTTCGCCGTATTCCATCCCCATAGACCGCATCATATTCTTGACACGTTCTGAGGCGAAGAGACGCATTAGAGGATCTTCCAGTGACAAATAAAATCGAGATACACCCGGGTCTCCCTGCCGACCACAACGCCCTCGCAATTGGTTGTCGATACGACGCGACTCATGACGCTCAGTAGCTATGATATGCAAACCCCCAGCCGCTATGACTGCTTGTTGACGCTCTGTCCATGCCTCGCGACAAGCTTTAACCTCTTCAGGTGATACATCTTTCAAGGCTTTTAATTCAACCTCCAGGTTGCCACCCAACACAATATCGGTCCCACGGCCTGCCATATTGGTTGCGATAGTCACGGAGCCTGAACGACCAGCATCAACAATGATGCTCGCCTCGCGTTCATGCTGCTTGGCATTTAAAACATTGTGCTTGATACCCTCTTTGCGGAGCATTCCAGACAATAACTCTGATGTCTCTACAGAAGCAGTGCCTACTAGCACAGGTGCTCCTTTGCTGACGGTACTTCGAATATCATCAATCACTGCCTCAAATTTTTCTTTTTGGGTCAAAAATATTAGATCATTCAAGTCTGTCCTGTTGACAGTAACATTAGTTGGTATGACAACCACATCCAGCCCATAAATCTGTTTAAATTCGAACGCTTCAGTGTCTGCAGTGCCAGTCATGCCCGCCAATTTTTCATATAACCTAAAATAGTTTTGGAAAGTCGTAGAAGCAAGCGTTTGGCTCTCCTGTTGGATAACCAAGCCTTCTTTTGCTTCAATGGCCTGATGCAGTCCTTCAGATAATCTTCTCCCCGGCATCGTTCTTCCGGTGTGTTCATCGATTAAGACAACCTGCCCATCTTGCACAATGTATTCAACATCTGTGTTAAATAAGTAATGTGCGCGCAGCGCGGAGGATACGTGATGCAATAGCCCTAAATTAGATGCTTGATATAGACTTTCTTCATCACTGAGTAACTTGGCTTTTACCAAAGCAGCCTCTACATTCAGATGACCGTCTTCTGTGAGCTCAACATGGCGAAGCTTCTCGTCAACCACAAAATCACCCAATCCCGAATCTCCTACCATGACTAGATCTCGGATTAAACTATTTATGGTCTTGTATAATTTCGAGCTGTCCTGTGCTGCGCCTGAAATAATCAGTGGGGTACGTGCTTCGTCGATTAAAATAGAATCAACTTCATCCACGATTGCAAAATGAGAAGAACGTTGGGTTTTTTCCTCTAACCGCAGACACATATTATCGCGCAAATAATCAAAACCAAATTCATTATTGGTACCATAAGTAACATCTGCGCTATATGCCTGCTGTCTTGAGCATGGCTGAAGTTTATTTCTGCTATTAAGTGCGATAAAAAAAGAATTAGGTTGATCAGACGCTTGGAAGGATTGAACAACTCCCAGTGATAGGCCAAGTCCTGTGTATAAAGGCCCCATCCATTCCGCATCTCGCTTAGCCAGGTAATCATTGACCGTAACAATATGAACGCCTTTACCAGGAATTGCATTTAGGTACGCCGCAAGAGTTGCAACAAGTGTTTTACCCTCTCCAGTGCGCATCTCGGCAATCCGCCCCTCATGCAGCGTTATACCGCCAATCAACTGAACATCGAAATGCCTCATACCAAGCGAACGTGTCGCAACTTCTCGAACATTGGCAAAAGCCTCCGGCAAAATTTGCTCAAGGCTTTCTCCATTCCGGTATCTTGCTCGAAAATGTTGGGTCTTTTCGCTTAACTCAAGATCACTCAAGCCTTGGAAGTCCTTTCCATAACTATTTATTGTTTCGACGATCTTATTTATTCTGCGGAGTTCACGCGAATTTTTACTCCCCAAAACTTTTTTCAGCAAATTAAAAAACATTAGAATGATTCGGAAGACATTAGTAAATGAGAATTAGGTATACTCGTTTGATAGCATTAATGCTGAGATATCTAGTTGACAGTTCGCCTGATATAGGTTTCAGGATTAACGGTACGTCCATCTTTGTATACCTCAAAATGGACATGCGGACCGGTTGAACGACCCGTGTTTCCCATGCTTGCAATAACATCGCCTCGCTTAACAAGCATCCCCACCTTTGCCAAATTTTCTCTATTATGAGCATATCGCGTTAGATAACCATCACTGTGGTTAATTTCAATCATCTTACCATACCCTTTTTTGGTTCCAGACCAAACAACCACGCCTGAAGCAACAGCTATAATATCCGATCCTTCGCGTCCAGCGAAATCTACTCCATTGTGCCAACTTTTCCGGCCATGGAAGGGATCTATACGCATACCGTATTCGGACGATAACCACCCTTTAACAATAGGCCGTCCAGCGACCACACTTTCAGTTCTGAGTCGATTATCAGACATCATCGATTGCAAAACAGACAACTGCGCCTCTCTATCGCCCAAATTATTTTCAAGAGATTCGAAAATCAGCTCTATCTCCTCTTGAGGCGATATGGGAACTGGTAGCTCAGACATCATTGTCTTTTCCGGCCCCCCCAAGCCAGCGGACGCGGAGAAATCGAATTCTCCCCCCTGTAGATTTGCGATCTGTGTCAGTTGCTCGCCGAGCGCATCCAACCTCACCAATCTAGAACGCATCTGTGCCAGTTTAATAGTCATAGCTGATAACGTTTGTTCAACTTCCTCTCGACCGACCGCAACATTATCGCTTTGCAATCTTATTTGTTCTTGAATCTCTCCGGCTGTGTTTTCAAAAACCACTTGCCAGTGAAGATCTGAAATCTTATAGCCAAAGAAAGCTCCAAATCCAACAGATAAAATCAGTAACGCCGACAATATTAGAGTTGTCATCCAACCTGTGAAGCTAATCGAGCAGTTGTTGCTGGTGGAACTTGGAAGCAAAATTATTTTCAAAGAATTGCCCTTCGCTTTTCCGCTTAGTCTAACAAACTATAGTTAATGGGGACAGCGTCTGGATTATTTTCAAAAGTGACATACTCCCATGCATCCGTTCGTGCAATTAATTCTCGTAAAGATGCATTATTAATCCCATGTCCAGATTTATATGCGTCAAACTGACAAATTAAGCTATTTCCAAGCAGGTACAAATCGCCTATCGCATCCAGAATCTTATGCTTAACAAACTCATCGTGGTATCTCAGCCCGCCCTCGTTCAATATTTCATCTTTGTCAACCACAATTGCGTTACTCAGACTGCCTCCCCGAACGAGCCCCATAGATTTTAGATAGTCGTATTCATGCATAAATCCGAAAGTACGCGCTCTACTGACATCCCTAACAAATACCTCAGTCGAAAAATCCACACTCGCACTTGTCGCTTGGCGCTTAAACACAGGATGGTCATAATCAATATCAAAGTTTAATTTAAATCCATTAAAAGGCTTAAAAGTGACAGTCTTTCCGTCTTTTTCAAATGTGACGTCCTTTTTGACTCGCACGAATTTTTTGGTTCCTTTCTGCTCACGCAATCCTGCACATTGCAATAAAAATACAAAGGGTGCTGCACTGCCATCCATTATAGGGATTTCAGAAGCCGACACGTCGACCCGAACATTATCTATACCCAGACCTGCAAGCGCGGATAATAAATGTTCGACTGTGGAGACTTTAACGTCTCCCTTGACTAGGGTGGTTGAAAGTTGGGTTTCTCCGACATTCTCAGCACGAGCTTCTATTTCAACGGCGGGATGTAAGTCTGTGCGACGGAATACAATGCCCGTGTCGTTATCGGCTGGGTGTATGGCAAGGTAAACCTTTTGACCCGAATGAAGCCCGACGCCCGATGCACGAATCATATTTTTTAAAGTTCTTTGCTTAATCATCAAAATTGCGGCCAAAGCAAAACCTTCTGAGTGTATCAGACATAGTTTCTGTCGCCAAGGTCTTTAGCCTAAATGACCCTGGCGGCAAGAAGCTAATTTTAAGAAGATACTAAGTGCTAATCCGCCTGTTTCCTCAAGAAAGCAGGGACATCTAAAAAGTCATGCTCTGGAGCTGCGGTTGCATCAACGTGCTGCGCTAATTGTCCCATTCGTGCGGTGGTAGGCCGACGCTTTACTGCTGGCTCATTACCCAAACTATCATAATCTGGCCTTCCATCTATTGGCTTAAAATCATGAGAAACAAGACCACGAGGACCTGCCTTCGCCGCTGGGAATTCCAGACCAGTTGCAACCACGGTGACCCGCAGCTGGTCCGAAGCTTCTGTATCAAAAACACTACCCACAATGATGGTTGCATTCTCATCAGAAAACGATCTAACCGTATTCCCAACTTCCTCAAATTCGCCTAATGTTAGGTCATAACCACTTGTAATGTTGACCAAGATACCCTTAGCACCTTGAAGATTGACGTCTTCAAGAAGTGGACACTTAATTGCACCTTCCGCCGCTGCAGTAGCTCGATCAGCACCACTTCCCTCACCTGTTCCCATCATCGCCATGCCCATTTCAGCCATTACTGTCCTGACATCAGCAAAATCCACGTTAATCAGCCCATCCAATAGGATCAAATCAGTGATTCCTTGAACTGCGCCATAGAGCACATCGTTTGCTCTCTCGAATGCGCCAATTACGGTCATATCTTTTCCAAGCACCTGCAATAACCTTTCGTTCGGCACGATAATTAGAGAATCAACATGATCTTTCAACTTAGAAATGCCTTCGTCAGCCACAGCCATGCGTTTTGCCCCTTCAAACGAGAAAGGTCTTGTAACCACTCCGACTGTGAGGATACCCATCTGTTTCGCTACCTCAGCAATTACTGGTGCACCTCCGGTTCCTGTTCCACCACCCATACCAGCGGTTATGAAAACCA
>CAJWMT010000056.1:0-16091 GCA_913044275.1 uncultured Cellvibrionales bacterium | reverse complement strand
GTCCTCCACTTTTTAGAGCATTCACTGCCTTTTCAATTAAACTCTGAGCCAATTCGGGACCCTCGGTTCGACAAATGTGACCTAAAAAAACGATATCAAAGTGATTTTTTTCAAAGCTTAAATCATGAAAGTTTCCCGCACGGAACTCACTTCTTTCCAATAACTGATGTTCCCCAATTTTTTCTTTTGTGAGTCCAATAATCTCAGAGAAGTCATTCAAAACAGCAGTAGAATTACTAGATTGCTCCATAAGAGCGATCGACCATGGGCCACATCCTGCCCCCAAATCCAATACTTTTAACTCCGAAGTTCGTTCCCAACCAAGCTTGTACCCAAGCCGAGTAGCGACGCGATGTTGTGTAGGAAAAGTTGCTTTCACTAGAGGGCCATATATACCTGATATGTCGTTCTCAATCGGAGACTTCACTTCTCCGGTACGAATAGTCTCAGCAAGGTTCATCCAATTTTCCAAAGGCCCTGGCGACACACGAACAAGGGAAGCCATAGACGCTGGCCCATCTCTGCATAAATATCTCTCCGCAGTCTCAGTCAGCTCATAGAAGCCATCGACTTGATCAAGAAATGAAAGTGTAGTCATGCAATCTAAGAGTAGTTCTAGGTGTTTCGGAGACAACTGGAGTTCTTCAGCCACCTTAGAAGCCGTTTTTGTTTCACCCGGCTGAAAGGCGTCGAAGATCCCAAGATCAATAGCGGCAACCAACATCCAATAAACATTCCCCGCAGTGATCGCCGACCATACAGGACCGGAGGGTGGCGGTTTGAAGTCTCTCCAAGGCCTCCCTGTGTGGGCCATGGTATGAGTTTTCTTCAGTTCTGGGTAGGGTGCATCACTAGCCATAAGTTTAAGGTTCCAAGATAATCTTGCCGAAAAATTTGCCACTTAAAAGCTTTTCTTGCGCCGCTCTGCCTTCTGAAAGGTGGAAAACACTGTCAGCAACTGACTCAAAGTTTCCCTCGCAATACAGCTTCCATGCTGGCGCAAACTCCTCGTACCGATAAGGATCCGAACCGAGCAATTTCAACCCCATATGATACATGTATCCTAGGTTTGGGATGACTGGTGAATTGCCCGACGTGCCTCCACAATTGACTAATCTCCCTCTCGGAGCCAATGAAAACATTGAGCTAGCCCAAAGCGCTTCACCCACATGGTCAAAGACAACATTAACTCCCCGACCATCAGTGTGCTCTTTTGCCCAACTGGCGAGGTCCGTCTCTCGGTTATTACAAGCAAAGTCAGCGCCTAGTTCGATTGCTTTTTGACATTTATCCTCGCTGCCGGCTGTAGCCAGAACGACAGCTCCTGCATGCTTAGCCAACTGAATCCCTGCCATTGACACGCCGCTTCCAGCGGCATGAATCATTACAGATTCTCCCTCTCTTAAAGCAGCAACGTCGAATAATGCATGATGCGCAGTCATCCAAGCTGTCGGAAACATTGCCGCTTGATGCCATGACATCTCATCGGGGATTATATGAAGATGCGTTTCAGGCGCTAGACATTGTTCAGCATACCCACCGTCGGCGTTCGCTCCGATAATACCTAGCGCTCCATATATATCTCCTCTGCCGCTTAGGGAAGACTTTTCCGGCACTGATGCCAAGGATGGATCCACAACAACCCTATCTCCGATGCACACCCGTGTGACGTTTGAGCCCAACTCCATGACCGTGCCAACCACATCCATCCCAGAAATATGCGGCAAAGAAAACCCCGGCATTGTAAACCACCCGTTCCGCTGTATTGCATCAAGGTGATTAACTGTTGTGGCTGCAACTCGAACAACCACATCGGCGGGTCCTGGCAAGGGATCAGTCACCTCTCTATATTCAAGGACATCAGTCCCCTGCGTATCATAAATCAATGCTTTCAAAGCTTTCCCCCATCATCATTTAACCATCCCAGCTCAATAAATCTCTATTTGCGTGTGTTCCCACCCCACACCTCCCGCGCCTTAGTGTAGACACCTTGGTCAAAGGAGAATTCGACTACATTGCCTTCCGGATCCCGAACAAAACATATATATCCAATACGTTTGGGCATCTTAACTGGCCCAAGCATCAGGCAACCTGATTCTTCGGCTTTGGTTGCAATTTGGTCGACTGCGTTTTTATCCGGCAGCTCTATACCAATGTGCGCAAATGGGCCGAGAGGATGATGCGTAGCGGGCGCGAAAGGATCATGGCCCTCAAAGAATTGCATCAACACGAGCACAAACGGTTGTTCATGCTGAGTCTTATCACCCAGCCATGCCCCGTAACCGCTTTCATCTTTCTCTTTAAAAAGCAATGAAAAGTGCGTGAATTCCTCATACCAGTCGATCATTTTGTCAATATCTTTACAATGTAGTGCAATGTGAGTCCATGTCTGCTTGGGGACGTGGAACGAATGATTTGCAGTAAATTCTGTAGCTTCTTTTTCGATATTCATCTATTTTCCCTTAAGTTTTTAATGTTTATTTTTTTGTCGAACTCTCAAACCATACCAGTCTGTCTCAAATAAGAGAGACCATCCCAATAATCAAACCTTTCGCGAATAAGTCCATCGGAAACTGAAATCATCATAACGCCTTGCATGCTAATATTGTGGCCATCCACCAAACAGTTCATATCGTAGGCAATTGCTACCTTATCTGCCTCCGCAATAATGTTTGACGCAGAGTAACGAAGTTCTCGAAATTTTTTAAGGAAGGACCTTAACCTTTTAATATAGACGGTTTTCCCTTTGATTTTTTCGGCGAGAACTCCCATTTGATTGTTTTCAAAATCGTCTGTCACGTGACTTGCCACGCGAATCGGATCCCCTGTCGAAAAAGAATTGAGAAAACTGACCGATATATCAGTTGACATCATGCCGCTCGCTCTCCATTTTTCTAAGATGCGTTTTTAAAACTTTCCCGTAGTTATTCTTGGGCAATTCAGTCACGGCTCTGTAGTGTTTTGGTCTCTTAAAGCGAGCAATGTTATCAATGCAGAATTGATCCAGCCTACCAACATTTAACTCTGCCCCTGGTGCTAACACTAGATAAGCTACCACCGTTTCTCCCCACTCTAAATCAGGCCTGCCGATCACTGAAACCTCGGAAATGTCAGCATGCGCGACAAGAAGTTCCTCGACTTCCCTAGGATAGATATTAGTTCCGCCAGAGATAATGAGATCTTTCGATCTGCCTTGTAAAGTCAGGAATCCATCGTCGTCAAATACTCCATTATCTCCGGTATGGAGCCAACCATTTCTCAACGTTTCCGCAGAAGCAAGTTCGTTGTTCCAATAGCCTGACATCACCGTGTCACCCCGAACAATTATCTCGCCTGTCTCGCCAGTGTTGAGTTCCCCTCCGAATTGATTCACTACTTTGACTTCAACTGCGCTCTGGGGAGTCCCCACAGACTTCATTCGATTTTCCCATCGAGGATGGGAATTGTCCGCATGTATTCGTTCATTCATTGCAGTGATTGTCATTGGCGTTTCACCTTGCCCGTAAAGTTGGGAGAATTTGGCACCAAATCGTTTAAGCCCCGCCTTGAGGTCATCCAAATACATAGGGCCGCCGCCATATATAATAGTTTTCAAGTTAACAGTATCCGCCTCAGTATCTGAGTCAACGAGTCGCTTGATCATTGTTGGTGCAGCAAAAAAACAAACGTTTGGCCAGCTTTGGATTAGTAAAAAAACCTCTTTGACATCAAAGCCAGCGCTCTCTGGAAACACATTTACTCTACCTTTCATGATTTGGGCTAGACTATAGAGGCCAGAACCATGACTCATGGGCGCGATGTGAAGCATTGTCTCCGAAACGCCTTCACAATCCACATCTGTAAAATAACAGTGACACATTGCCAACAGGTTTCTATGGGACAACGCGGCTCCTTTCGGTTGTCCCGTAGTACCACTTGTGTAGAAAATCCAAGCAATCACATCTCCATCACAAGATACTATTTGGGACTCCTTTCCTTCAAATAGCCCGATATAATCTGACGACCCTATTTCAATTATTTTTTTGAGCTGTGGGCTTTGGATGGATCTGCTAGTGGCAGACAAATCATCAGACACGAAACACAGTTTGGCGCCCGAATCCTCCAAAATAAATGACAATTCATTGACATGCAGTTTTGAGTTTATCGGAACAACGATTAGCCCCGCATGCCAGCAACCATAAATAATTTCAAGATATTCTGGCTTGTTTTTCGCAAAAATCGCAACTCGATCGCCGACCTCAAGATTCGGGTTGGATTGGAGAGCTCCGGCCAATTTAGCGGCCCTAGCAGATAACTGACCATAAGAAGCAACACCTCTTCTACCCAACGCCAAAGCACATGAATCCCGATACATGAGACCTGAACGAAGAAGAAAATTAGCTATGTTCATCTTTAACGACTATCTTACCGCCAAGACTAGGAACACCCATCATTGGATCTCTCATCCATTCCAACCCTCCCTTTTAGACCTCCATGTTCAGAGGCAGCTTCCTGAACAAGAAGTCAGTCACACCAATACTAATCATTGCCCAAGAATCAGCAAATCCCCCGATTATTCTCGAGTAAAGTTATCAGGTATTTTTGGGTCATCTCCGCCCTTTGTCCAAAGCACTATTTCGTTGCCCCATGGATCTCGAAAGGCATCATTAAAACCATTAAACTCTTTCCAATAATGGTTCCTCCAAAGCACATGCGCCCCAAGTTTCTCTGCGGTCTCCATAATGCGATCAGCTGAGTCATCTGGACTCACCAAAACAAAGACGCGAGCCTTTCGGCCCTCGGTGCTTGGCATCCGCGGGTCAACTCCCGCTGGATCAGGATGGGGTCGCGCATTTTTTGTATTGTGGATTCCCAGATGAAGATTTCCTATTTCGCTTTGACTGCCATCAGGATTCAAAAAGTTTTGACCCGGCACCATACGATGAAATTCCCCATGAGGACGCGGATCATTTTCCCAACCAAAAACCTTGGCATAAAATTCACCAGCTGCAGCGGGATCATCCGACGCTAAGTCTACAAAAATTAAAGTGTTTGGGTATGACATATGGTATCTCCTTATTGATGTTTAACATATTCAGTTTTTAAAATTGATATTTATACTGCCGGCTTGCCCATTCCCCCACCACCCGGAGTTATCATGGTCACCAAATCATTTGCCGACATAGTTGTTTTCTTGGCTCCAAGTTTGGCCTCCCCATTGATGAGAAACTGTCCGGCCGCACCTTGCCCTCCCCCGTTATAACCCTCTGGCCCCAATTTCAGCCGACTCGGTATGGCATTGAGCGCCCATTCGTTTCCAGAACGCATGCGGAAACCAATGTTCTGGCCATCGCCGCCAACATATTTACCTCTGCCACCACTTCCCAAGACTAATTCTTTTTGTGTGAATTCTATAGGTATAGATGCCTCTAACACTTCAATTGGCACAACGGAAACGCCAGTCGGGTAACACGTTGCAGATAAGCCATCCTTACCAAACCTTGCTCCCATACCGCCAGAGTAATTGAACATTGAACTCGTAAATGGATCGCCATGTTTATCTAGACCTTGCACCTGAATAGTCCAGACAGCTCCCGAACTTTCAGCAAGGACTTTTTCAGGCACCACTTGACCCAGCGCTTTTAATATCGGAAATGGCACAAACATACCGACCACATGGCGTGCATTCAATGGTGAAGGATATTTCGCATTTACAATACAATTATCTGGGAACTTGAGTTTAATGGGGGCCAAGCTACCCGCATTATTAGGCAATTCGGGGTTAAGTATGCTCCTTATGGTAAAAGTAGCATAGGCATGGGTGTAAGCTTCCACAACATTTATGCCCAAGGGACTCGGTTCCGAGCTGCCCTCAAAGTCAATAATAATCTCGCCTAACTTATTGTCGATAGACACTTTCGTTCTCAATGTTATAACGTCTCCACCGGGAACATCAAACGCCGACTCACCAATATAATCGCCCGCGGGTAGATTTTTAATTGCCTCTCTTTGTGCCTTTTCAGACCGAGAAATGATTTCGGAAGAGAGTCGTTCTATATCTTCTATACCATGACGGTCACACATTGCGTTTAGGCGGTCTGCACCGGTATTGCCACTGGAAAACTGTGCTCCTAAATCTCCAAATATTGCTTCGGGAGTTCTGGTATTCCGTCGGATAATTGTATGTAAACTGTTATTTGGTTGACCTTTCTCGAAGTATTTCATGACCGGTATCCAGAGCCCCTCTTCGTGGATATCTCTTGCTCCCGCACCGATGCCATATCCGCCAATGTCTGTGTGGTGTATGGTGGAACCACAGAACCCGATGACTTTGCCAGCCCGAAAAATTGGCGTTAACAAGGTAATGTCAAAAAAATGACCCGCAGACAACCAAGGGTCATTGGTTATTAAAACATCCCCAGCTTCGATCTCCTCAATTGGGATGATTAGCAACATTTTGCTTGCGGCAGCTCCCAAAGAATTTATGTGCCCAGGCGTCCCTGTCAGCGCTTGCGCAACCATCCTTCCCTGCGCGTCAAAGAGCGCCGTAGCGAGATCTCCCGCCTCTCTCACGATGGGGCTGAAAGCCGTTCGTTTGAGCGCTTTGGCTTGATCGCTAACAATGCTAATCATGTTACTCCACATGATTTCAAGTTGAATGCCATCCATACTAAAATATCCTCAGAATTGTTCCGCTATCAATGTGCCATCCTTCTGAACCGAGACCTCCCATGCCGGCAAAATAAAACAGGTCGTCTCTCTTTCTTCTATGATAACTGGGCCTTGAATTTTTTGCCCAGAGGCTAACTCGACTCGCGAGTAGATCGGCACACTAATTCGTTCCCCCTCAAAAAACACTTGTCTTTGTGATTTGGCTTGTCCTGGCATATCACTCGGTTTGAAGGACGTTGTTCTGGCTGCGCTTTCTGCCAAAACCGTTATGCGCCAACATGTGATTTCCACATCCATATCGGACAGACAACTCCCGAAAACCTTTTCATAAACTTTGTCAAATCGTCTTCGCAACTCGACAAAATCTTTTTTTCCTCTTGGATCATCAGTCAGCGGTACCGTGATATCATCTTGCTGTCCTCGGTAGCGCATATCTGCAGCAAAGGCAAATCGGATATTGCTTTCTGAAATTCCTGCCTGTTCGAAAGCTTGTTTGCCCTCATTCAACATGCTGCTAATAGCATTATCCGCTTTGTCCCAATCAATTTGCTCTAATTGGACTAGTCCACCGCGAACCAAATCCAATCTTACTGGTGTGACTAAAGTCCCATAGGCACTGAGCACACTCGCCAAGGGAGGATAAATAACCATCCTACTTTCCAAACGCTCTGCGACGTAACAAGCATGCACCGGCCCCGCACCTCCAAAAGCTAAAAGAGGTAATCCTCTGTATACAACCCCGCGATCGGTGGCGTGCGCCCGCGCCGCCGCCGCCATCGATTCTCCTACCACGCTGAATATACCCCAAGCTGCATCCTCCATCGCCACCTCCAATACATCGGCCAATGCCTGGATTGCTTTTTCGGACTTTCCCTTATTAAGTTTCATATCACCACCCAAGAAATTCTCAGGATCAAGAATGCCCAAAACTACATCAGCATCTGTTACACAAGCAGAAGTCCCACCTCGATCATAACATGCAGGACCAGGCGCCGATCCGGCGCTGTCAGGACCTACTTTGAGCAGCCCAAGAGAATCGATTCTAGCGATAGACCCCCCACCAGCTCCAATTTCTATCATATCAATTGACGGCACAGTAACGGTCATGCCGCTACCAGGTTTGAATTGATAACGACGATCTACCTCAAAGTCACCGATCACCAGAGGCTCTCCACCCTGAATAATGCATGCCTTGGCTGTCGTCCCACCCATGTCGAACGAAATAATATTTTCGACTTCGTATTTTTTAGCCAAAAATCCAGCCACTAAAGCGCCTGCAGCCGGTCCCGATTCGATCATCCTAACGGGAGACGATCCAGCTATACCGGCACCGATCAGACCGCCATTAGAAAGCATAATAAGCGGTTCTTGCGGAACTCCCATGAGTTTTAACTCTCGAATTAGCGATTCTAGGTAAGGTTTCGTGATCGGCATCGCGTAGGCATTAACAGCCGTCGTGGTTGTCCTTCGGTATTCTCTCATTTCAGGGGAAATATCACTTGAGAGAGTAACGTATACCTCTGGAAGAGTTGTTTCGAAAATTTCTTTTATTCTCCTCTCATTATCAGGATTAGCGTAACTATTAAGCAAACAAACAGCCACCGATACGACAGCCTGATCCTTGATTTCCTCGATGATTCGATGAACTTCCAAGTAATCAATCTCCTTACCTATCGTTCCGTCTGCAAACGTACGTTCCTCTACTCCCCAAGTAAGATCTCTAGTAATCAGCGGCTCTGGGTATTCAATTTGTGGATCAAACATGTCATACCTATGCTCATCTCTTATGTATAAAACGTCTTTAAAACCCTCCGTGGTAATTAGAGCAGTCTTGAAGCCCTTACGTTCAATAAGTACATTTGTAACAATTGTCGTTGCATGAACTATGACATCATCAACTTGTTTCATTTCGATATCAGCTCTTTTGAGCACTGAATTCGCCGCGGTAAAAAACCCTTTAAGTAGGTCATCATGGGTGCTTAACGTCTTGTCAGTCCATGTGACGCCATCAGATCGATGGAGCACTGAATCAGTGAAAGTGCCACCAATATCTATAGCTAACGCATATTTCATAATTTTCTTTTTTTACTCCTAACCGAACTTAATAGAACTAAAGAAACGCACCTGAATAAGCTTGTATTTAAATGGAAGATAAAGAGTCTGACAATGTTTCGCTAAGCAAAACAGTGTTTTATTGAACGTTACGATAACGATTGTCCTAGAAACTGTCAACGGTAAAAACATCTTCATTGAAAATGCCTATCGGATGAAATTACGGATCAAGAACTTTTGGAATTTTTGAGAGAACGTTGTCACCGGCAATCAAGCAAAAAGCTCATCATGCTAAGAGATTTATATTGGACATGCTTGGGATTGATTGTAACCTTATCTTCATCGTGTCTTGCACCAAGAACATAAAACAACGGCCAATAATGACCAAAATCTTGTGGCGGAATTGACATTGCCGCATCATGCCCAAGTGCTTCATGGTCAAAGAGCCTCTCTGGTGTATTGGTTTCAATAACATTGATCACCAAATCGTTGAACCGGTCTGCCCAATCATGTGGTTTTGCCTGAATGTTCCACTCCATCTGAGCTAGCGTATGAACAACATTACCAGAGCCTAATATCAAGATTCCTTCCTCACGCAGAGGACGCAGTTTTCTCCCAAGCTCGAAATGCCATGAAATGGGTTTCCGCGCATCCATACTGAGCTGAATAACAGGAACGTCTGCTTCGGGATATGCCACTGAGAGCACCGTCCAAGCAGCATGGTCCAGCCCCCAGCCCTGATCCAGTTCAACTGGTAATGGCGCCAAAATATCTCTAACTCTTTCTGCCAAATCAATATCACCTGGCGCCGGATACTGAACGTCGAAAAGCTGAGCTGGAAGTCCTCTCCCAAAATCATGGATTGTAGGGGGCTGCTCCATTGCAGTAACTTTTATTCCTTGTGTACACCAGTGCGCCGATACGCAAACAATTGCTTTGGGCTTTCCAATTGTTTCAGCAATTCGTGACCATGCATCCATAGTCCTTCGATCATCAAGGATAGTAGTTGGAGACCCATGCCCAAAAAAGACCGTGGGCGTTACCTCGTAATTATGCATAAAGTTGTTTAACTCGCAGCTTGTGTGTCATTTGATAGTCAGTTCCGGTCTTTAACTTCTCCCATGCTGACTGATACCTTGGCACCAACCAACTGTTGAGCTGCTGTTGCGCCCCCTCTTGCCATGAATAACGTCCTCGAGCAGCAAAGCGCGAGCGAAGACCGATCTGCACTAATTTATCAACGTGTTGATCTTGCGCCATAATCTCGGAACCAGTTACCCAAGCCTGTTCGAGCCTCGCTCCAAACTCTGGATGTTGGGTCGCTCCGGGGGCAAACAAAAGTCCTGTATCCATCTCATGTACCTCTGGACCCGTTGCTCTAACTATTAAATAAAAAACCATGTCAGGTGTAAGAACTAAAGAGAGTGTCGGAGGAATGTTCGCAAAGAGAAAAAGATTTCTTTCTTGCTCTGTTAGATTGGGAAAAATGGGATGTATTGCTTTCTGCGTTGGGTTGAAGGCGGCATCTTTGTGTGTGAGGCCATTAACGCGTGTATACCCTGCGGTGTTTTCAGGCATGACAGGGAAAGAACACAAAGCACTTGGACAGAAATCATGGTTTTTTCCTTGATGTAACCTGTTCGCGTGATAACCATCATTGTTGTTTTCAAACTGCACCTTCCAGTTCCAAGGAAAAACAACGGTTTCCGGCTCGATACCTTCAGCTGAAGCCAAGTCATAGCCTGCTATCGTTTCTGTGACGGCTTCTAACCTAGGAGCAAGCGGTTCAGCAGACTCATCAAAATTTATAAAAATGAAACCTAGCCAAGTCTCAACTAAAAAATTTGGAAGATTAAAATCTTCCTTAATAAAATCGCACGTTTCTTCCATCGCGGGACCTTTCAAAAGATTACCGTCTAAAGAATAGGTCCAATGATGATATGGGCACCTGAATGCGCGCTTGTTTCCCTTCCCCTCAGCCAGAAGCATCGCCCTATGTTGGCAGACTGCGCTCATGGCTCTAATCTCGCCTTTTTTATTCCTCACCACAATGATCGGCTCGTCAACTATATGTGCCGTGAAGAAATCACCGGGTTCAGGAATATCGGATTCTCGGCCCAGACAGAGCCACTCATGATTGAATAACGCCTCTTTTTCAAGCTCGTAAAAGTCAGCGTCCGTGTAACACTCTGGGGGCAATGTTTCCGCTCGCTCAAGCGGTAGCACAGAGCTATCTAATCCGGCAAAGAACGCATCGTTTAATATCGATTGCCTCATAGCGGTCCTCCCAACGTTTTATATAGTTTATTCAGCGTATTCATACTCTTCAACAACATATACGAACAAATATAACAGTTGACTTCATCAATTCTTGCACAAATGCGTATGAAGACTATGCAAAACACACTAGCGTGCCTCCACCCATTTAACTATATTTTTCCTATATTTATTGACCTACCAACAGCAAATGGGTAACGTCTTAGCTGAAAAAACAAAAAATTTACCATTGCGTCGCAGAAAATCATGTTTTCTAACATTCCAAAAGCTTCAAGACATATTTTCACCAAGCACGGCGGAGTCGTCACAGCCTCCTCGATCGGGGTTGCTCTGGGTTTAACCTCGACCGTAACTACAGTTTTTAGTCTTTTCTTAGTGCCGCTATCGGAGGAATTCGATGCACCAAGGGCCAGCATATCAATAGTTCTGTTAATTGTGGCTTTGGCAAACGCCGTTGTCTACCCAATTATTGGAAGGCTGGGAGATCGGATTGGGGCACGAATAGTTGTTCTCTCGGGCTTACTATTATTCTCTGCGTCCTTAGCGGCTACCTCACATGTTCAAAATCTAACTCAACTATACCTCGCTTATGCTCTTGTGGGCGTCTCGGGATCTGTCCTTGGTCCCATTCTCTTCACTAAAATTGTCGCGGGTTGGTTTGATCAGACAAGAGGTTTTTTCCTCGGATTCGTTGGCGGCGTGGGAAATGGTGTTGGAAGCACTCTGATGCCAATCTTCGTGCTTATACTGATGTCCGATGCTGGATGGCGTTTCGCTTACCAAGGACTATCGCTGTTAGTGCTTGGCTTGGGTGCGCCCTTCATTTTTTTTCTACTGCGTGATCCGCCCAATTTTGAGGCGAGCAACTCTCCTACCGTTCGAGATTCTCTTGGACTCAATTTGGAGCAAGTAGTTAAAACGAAGACTTTTTGGCTAATGCTATCTGCAATTGCATTATGCACCGGTTGCATGATGTCTGTTTTTACCCACGTCGTGCCAATACTGACTGACCAAGGCATATCTCCTCAAAGTGCGACAGCTGTCCTCGCAACATTTGCAATGGTCACAGTTGGCGCACAAGTCGCAGTGGGAGCCATTCTAGACAGATTAGACAAACCTCGAGCGATAGCGCCACTTTTCGTTGTTGCAGCCGGCGGTGCAATACTAATGTTATACAGTGATTCTTTTAACAACTTACTTATTTCAGCTGTATTGATGGGGTTTGGCTTAGGAGCCGAATTTGGATTGCTACCTTATGGCATCTCACGTTATTTTGGTCTCAAGTATTACGGTGTTATTTCAGGCGTCATGTATGGAGTAGTTGCAATAACAAATGGGTTTATGCCGGTCCTTATGGATGTTATCTACGACTTAAAAGGCAACTACGAATTGGGGTTGATTGCAGCCGCTTCAGGCATGCTATTCGGTGCCGGCCTCATATTCAATCTTCCAGAATTCGGAATCGTAGAATCCGAGTCGCAGCACGAAAGGGACCGACAAAACAATCCTTAGCTTTCCAATTGAGGCCGATACCCTAGCCGAGAAGATATCTGTTCTGCCGCGCTCAAGAGCGAGTTGAGTAAGCTTTTATCAAGTTTTGGTCTAAGCGACTGCACCGATCCAACAACTGCTATTATACCGGCAAGATCATTTGTTCTGCTGAAGACCGGCGCGGCAATTGCATTGACGCCGATCAAAGTCTGCTCTGGGGCATCTGCCCATCCCTGTTGTCTAACTATTTTCGCCTCCTTCCGCAGCTCGTCAATATCCACAATGGTGTTGTGAGTAACCTGATGCAAGCCTTGCGTTTGTAACTTTTTCCATATCCATTCAGGTCCAAAAGCTAAAGCAAGCTTTCCTTGGGCAGAGGAGTTAAATCCGAGTAATGTGCCGGGCGGGCTAGTAATTTCTATGTCGGACCGATAACGAAATATATCGAGAATACGGATACCATTATCATCGATTTGCCCCACGGTCACAGTCTGTCGAATTTTCTCGATCATCGACGGCAAAATGCGTCGCACTTCAGCCAATAAGTCAAAGCTCCCAGAAATTGTCTGACCTAAATGAAAGAGTTTCAAGGTGAGTAGATATTTCTGATTTATTGGATCTTGAATTACATAACCTTCTCTCATCAGAGTTTGAAGATGTCTGTAAATCTTTGGCTTTGTGCTGCTGATAGCGCGAGCCAGTTCACTGATTCCCAGGGCTTTTCCTGAACCAGCCATACTCTCCAATATTCTGAGCGAGGTGGAAACCGATTGAATCAATTTTGTTTCTGGCATCGCAAGCTTTCTCTGTTTGGCCAACGCCTAATTCAACGTCGCTTTGGCTTCCATTAACTACAGAAGTGGTTTCAATTTTTACAGGTTACAGCCAACTTGGCGTCTGAATTTCTCAACCATATCATTTGCTGCATTTGAGAGGAGCGTTTGATCTGTGCCAACGAAAAATAGCGAAATCCCCTCAGACAAATGTTTTTGTACCGAATCCGGCGTAGCAACGAAAATGCCTAGGCGATGATCCGCCTCACGACATACTTCGCATATTTTCTCTATGGACGTTTCCACCAAATGATGGCTTGGATCTGTTACGCCGAGAGAGATAGATAAGTCAATAGGTCCGATAAACAACGCATCAAGTCGAGAGGCTGACAATATCTTGTCAATGGATAGTAGGGCATCAGCATCTTCAATTTGACCAATTACAATTACGGATCGATCGCTAAGATCTCGAAAAGAGTCCATAGACATCGAGCCAAAACCAGCAGCTCGATGAGAGGTTGAAAATCCTCTTTTGCCATCAAAATACCGTGCAGACGCAACCGCGTTAATAACGTCATCCTCGCAGGTAATATGTGGCACTACTATGCCAGCGGCACCCATATCCAAAACCGATTGAATTTCGGAGGATTGAAGACTGCGAACCCTGACGAGAACCTCGATCCCCGCACACTTTCCAGCCATAATACACTTATCGATTGTTTCAGTGCTGAAAGATGCATGCTCTGCATCCAGCACTACAAAGTCTATCCCTGCGGGCTCAAGCATTTCGACGACATGCGCACATGGGATCTTGATAAAGAGCCCAACAGTCGGTTCTCCCTTATTTATTTTTCTTTTAAGATCTAACCTGCGCGAAAAATTGATCACACAAACAACCCCCTTCCATCAACTCAAACTATTCAAACTCTTCCCTCTGATACTGCACCAAGTGCCGATAGTCATCCCTTATCGGATTAAAGACGTCCAAGTTCAGAACACGCTCGTCCCCACAAGGTTCACCGTAATGCTCTACATCAGGCGGGATTCTTATTAAACTTCCTGGTCCACCTTCAACAATCTCGTCCCCAATATAGAAACGCATTTGCCCTTGAACGATATACACCACCTGCTCAAAGGGATGGCTATGAGGATTGGTCTTCATTCCAGGATCCAGCCAATTCATCACAAGGAGAACGTCCTCCCCTCTGAACCCACTGCGCTCTACACCCTTACGAACCTGTTCCTTTGGAAGCGTGTCCCAATTATATAGCTCTGGTTTTTTAGCCATTCGACAATCCTTCTAAGTTATATTCGAGAAATTGTTTTTACCTACGAAACTGCATAAGTTTCCGATCTGCAGCCTATTTTTAAAAGCCATTGAGATGAAGTACGATTACCTTGTCGGTCAACTTAAACCCGATCCGAACGATAAAGCAAGATTGTATTCGGGTCAAACCGACTCCTCATAGGCACCGGAATGATGACTGAAATGACTTATCCAGACTAAAATATTTACAAAGTAAAAAGGAAACTGAAACATTGTTAGTTTAGCATGGTTCTATGAATCAATTGTCTATTGAATTCGTAAGTGACAGAAGATGAAAAATGGAGTGTGAAGCATGATCCTTGATCATAAACGGGCCCTTGGGCGGCCAACAAATACTGAAATCGATTTTCGAGAGTTAAAGCCGGGTTTCGGGGCAGAAATAATTGATTCGGACCTAACAGACCTTAACCCTGAAGACACGCGAAACTTAGTCAGAATTTTTCATCGACATGGTGCGTTATTGGTCAGGAATCAGAACTTAAGTCCACATCAACTTGAATCGTTCCTTGGCGCATTCGGAGAGTTGGAAGAACACACTATGAAGGAGAATTGCCTTCCAGGGCATCCTTTCATATATATTTTGTCCAATAGGCTTGTTAACGGGAAGCCAATTGGCGCACATAACGATGGCATTGGCTGGCACACAGACTATTCCTATCGACAAGAACCCGTCATGTGCACAATGCTTTATGCAAAAGAAGTGCCCGAAGAGGGCAGTGATACAATTTTTGCCGACCTTTGCGCTGCTTATGCTCACCTTAGCCCAAGCAAACAACACGAGTTGAATGGGCTAGTCTTGCATCATAGCTACAAATATTTTATGGAAACTCGCCTATATAACCAGACGAAGTTAAGTAGTAAAATCGAACAGGAAAACCCGGATGTCTATCATCCTTTGATTCGAACTCATCCGTCTGATGGTCGAAAAGCACTATGGGTTAGCACCGGCACGGTCAAAAAAATAGTTGGCATACCCAATCCTGATGGGCTTAAACTTCTCGACGAATTAGTTGAATTTGCTACTCAAGAAAAATTCACATACCGTCACAAATGGCAAATCGGAGATGTGCTGATTTGGGATAATCGTTGCACTCTTCACACTGGCACATTGTATGATGATAAAAAGTATATCCGAGAAATGCATAGATTATGGGTTAAGGGCGACAAACCTTTTTAGCCATACTCGACGATTTTGCAAGCTCCAGATCATTATGTTAATGACAAAAGCTCATCCCAAAAGGAGTTAAAATGGCTAGATTACCGCTTATCAAAGCGGAGAACATTGACGATCCAGAGATACTGGGTATTTTCGCATGGGTAAAAGAAATGGAAGGAAAAGTGCCCAACCATTTCACAATTGAATTAAATTTTCCGGAATTAATGAAAAGTAAGCTTGGCTTCACAAAAGTATTGTGGGAAACCGGGGAACTATCGATGGAGGAGATTCAGCATGTCGGTATCTTAGTATCAAAAGCCAACCGTTGTGAGTACTGCACCGGGGCATTTTGCACCATTCTGGT
>CAJWMT010000055.1:0-16153 GCA_913044275.1 uncultured Cellvibrionales bacterium | reverse complement strand
GCCCTTGCAAACCTGAGTCTTCCTTTGCGTCTGCTGTAAGCGCAGATTTGTATTTTAAGAAAAGTTTTGTTTTTGGGCTGCAAGTCCAAAAAACAGATCTAGGTCCCTTATGTCGAATTTCAAACGGTGCCAGTTAGCAATGGCATTACTTCATTTCTTTTAGCATTGCTTGCATTATTCGGTGAAGTGCTGTGACCGCCTGCAATGGGCGCACCATCACCTTGAATTCAGTTATTTCCCCTCTCTCGTCCCAACTGATTAAATCCACGCCATTTATGTAGGTCCCATCTACTTCAGTCTCAAACTCTAAAAGTGCTGAATTTACATTAACAATTTCCTTTATATATCGGAAAGTGGCTCCCTCATTCTTGTCAACAGACTTTATGTCTCTTGTTTTTATTTCCCCGAATACCTTTTTTGCTGCTATCAAATATACTTTTGTTATTTCTTTGCCTTTTTGTGGGGTGTAAACCACGGGCGAATAAAACACGACATCGTCGGCTAGCAAATCTTCTAAATCACTTAAGTCATTAGATTTGATTAGCGAGTACCATTTTTCTAACGTGTTCATATTATCGTTCTCCTTTTGGACTAGACTATAGTTACAAAATTGCGAAATACAAAGTAATTATTGATCACGATGAAGTTAACACTTAGCTAAGTTGCCTAATTGAGCTGACGATTAGACTGGACGTCTTTATTTCAATAGAGTCTTTGCAAGCTGTATGCTTCCAGATGAGCTAAAATAACAAAATGAATGCGGAGCATGTAAAAGCGTACTTTATTTCTAGGCCTGAAACTTTGGAGGTTTTCCCTTTTTGAATAGAACCCCCTGTTCTTAAAATTAAGGGGGAAGATGGACGGATTCATTTGGAAAAAGCATAATCTGACGTGTATTAATTTAACATGTGATCCTGATGAGGCAAGAATGCTGAGGGAAATTTTTGAAGCCGTCATTCTGGGTTAGCAAATGAATTAAGAGCATTGGAATACGGTGTTACTTGATGCTTCAATACCCCGGCACGATATCGAAAGAATGATTGACGTTTCATATGGCCTAGTTATAGATAAGCTCAAGAAAAATGAGCGTTTGGGACTGGAGTTAAAGCACGGCAAATGGATTAAAAGATGGTGGAGAGATACATGAAATAACCGCAAAGAGCCATCGTTGGGGGGTGTGTTGGTCATTTTTGCAAGAAGCAGTTGGGTCAGAGTTGGCTAATTCAATCATTGCTTTTAGTGCAGATAGACCACAAAAACGTTTTCCGAAAAGCGGTCTCGGGCCACAGAGCGATATTCAAGCTACGCATTGATAGTATTTTGAGCTTATGGTTTCGTAGATGGTGTCAATCGATTTAATCAGATTGAACCTGTAGTGCAATTCATTAATTTACTTACGATATACAAATTTGCCTAACGCAGAGAGGATGCAAATGACAACACTCACTTCTACGGAAATAAGATCTACACTTACCAGTCAAGGTTACATTGAGCTATCTATTTTGACCGTGGATAAGCCAACCCCAGCAGAAGACGAAGTCCTAATCAGGGTAGAGGCTGCTCCAATCAATCCGTCGGACTTAGGCCTTCTGCTAACTTTTGGGGCTGACTTGGACAACATAAATGTCTCAGGATCGGGTGATGAAACAGTAACAAAAATTAAAGTCAATGACCGTTTGATCAAGGCGATGGCGCAAAGACTTGATCAATCTTTGCAGGTGGGTAATGAAGGTGGTGGCATTGTTGAAGATGCTGGGGACTCTGCCCAAGGCTTGGTAGGAAAGACTGTTGGCGTTGCCGGCGGTTCAATGTATGCAAAGTATAGATGTATTCCGGCAAAGAACTGTCTAGTCATGGATGATACAACGAATCCCGTTGAGGCGGCTTCTTCATTTGTAAATCCATTGACTGTTTTGGCATTTATTGAAACTATGAAACTAGAAAAACATAGTGCAATAGTGCATACCGCGGCCGCCTCAAACCTGGGTCAAATGTTAGTTAAAGTTTGCAAGGACGATGGTATTCCTCTTGTAAATATCGTTAGAAAACCGGAGCAAGCAAGTCTTCTTAAAAACCAAGGTGCAAAACATGTATGCAATATGGCTGAGCCAGATTTTATGGAGTGTTTGATTGACGCGTTGGTGGAAACTGGCGCCACTCTCGGGTTTGATGCAACCGGAGGTGGGAATGAGGGTAAGTTGCCGGGTCAGATCTTGTCGGCCATGGAAATAGCTGCAAATAAAACTGCTACTCAGTATAGCCGATATGGTTCAGACGTTCATAAGCAAGTTTATATATATGGCGGTCTTGACCAATCACCCACAATTCTTAATAGGTCATATGGCATGCAATGGGGGCTAGGGGGGTGGTTGTTAATGCCTATGATAGGAAAGATAGGCATGGAAAAGTTTCAACAGATGCGTGCACGAGTGGCGAGAGAAATCAAATCAACTTTTGCTAGTAACTACTCAAAGGAGGTCTCTTTCGAGGAAATGTTGCAACCAGACCATCTCAGGGCTTATGCAAAACAAGCGACTGGTCAGAAGTATTTGGTTGTTCCTCACAAAGAGTAATGTTCCAATTCTCTGATGACAATATTGCCTTACTGCAGGGTGATAGGTAACTTACATTTCTAATGCCTATGAGTTTAAGGCTTGGCTTGATTGGCTTAACTAGACTGATAAAAACTAGTCTATCAATTTAGCTGGTTTTCTCGGGAAATATAATCAATACTGGCTTGAGATTTTGGGACAGAAATTATAGAGGGAACAAAACCTTGAGAAATGTTTTTAAGATAATAATAGCGATCCTGGCGTTTGAAAGCGCTCTGGTCTTCTCTGAACAACAAAAAAGGGTCTTCTTTGGAGACACGCATCTTCACTCGTCATATTCATTCGATGCTTTTCTCAATAACAATCACAGTGCTGATCCAGACACAGCCTATCGCTTTGCAAAGGGTCAACCCGTGATCCATCCTTTCAACAGGACGCGAGTTCAAATTAATACTCCTCTTGATTTCTTAGTAGTATCTGACCATGCTGAGTTGCTTGGTGTGATGCGCGCTGTTCGGGAAGGAAAGTTCATTGAAACTGATATGGGGCTATTGGGAAACGTTCAGCGCTGGTATTCTTTCAGACTAATTAATGATGCAATTGATAACAATACTGGACTGGCATTTTTTCGTAGATTTTTGCCGCAGAATCCCGTTATCAAAAACCATGCTGATCCTGTTAAAGATCAATCTAATGATCTTTCTGACATCAACGTGTTTGGTGATATGAGGCCAACATCAAGAGCTGCTTGGGATGATATTGTGGAGTCAGCCGATCGTCATAATGATCCCGGCAAATTTACTAGTTTCTTGGGTTGGGAGTGGAGTTCGATCCCCTTGGGAGCGAATTTGCATCGTATTGTGATAACGCCTGATGGCGCGGAGAAAGGAAAACAGTTTTTACCCTATGGCTCTGATCAAAGTCAGTATCCAGAAGATTTGTGGAAGTGGTTAGAAGAGACTTCGGAACGCACAGGCACTCGGTTCATTGCGATTCCGCACAACTCAAATATTTCAAAGGGCTATATGTTTGGCGATACCTCTTTAAGGGGTGAACCGATTAACGCAGATTATGCGAAACGACGCATCAAGTGGGAGCCGATTGTTGAAGTAACGCAAATCAAGGGAGACAGCGAGACTCGCAGTGACCTCTCTCCTGGGGACGAATTCGCGGATTTCGAAAACTATGATCACTATATCCAAGTTGGAAGATCTGATTATGTTGCTTCTGCAGCTGATTACATTAGGCCTGCGCTGAAGAAAGGAATAGCAATTCAGCAGAAGATTGGTGTAAATCCTTACAAATTTGGACTAATCGGCTCAACGGACGCCCATACGGGGCTTTCAACTGCCGAAGAAAATAATTTTTGGGGGAAAATGGCGGCCGATTCAACGCCAGAGACAAAAGAACGGTTAGGAAATTCATTGGGTGCCAATGGCTGGAATATGTCTGCCTCAGGGCTCGCGGCTGTATGGGCTGAGGAGAATACCAGAGAGGCCCTCTATGCGGCATTCAAACGCAAAGAAACGTATGCAACTTCGGGTCCTAGAATTCGTTTGCAAATTTTCGGGGGCTGGAAATTTCCTGATCAGACAGTGACCAGTCCGGACTTTGCAAAGATAGCAAGTCAGTATGGAGTGCCAATGGGTGGTGATCTTGCGGTAAATGACGAACCCCAGAGGGCGCCAGTATTTCTAATGCGCGCAGTAAAAGATCCAGTTGAAGCAAATTTAGACCGTTTGCAGATTGTTAAAGGATGGGTAGCAGTTGACGGGGTCCAGCACGAGAAAGTTTATAATGTTGCTTGGTCGGGCGACCGCGTTGCAGACAAGGATGATAAGCTGCCCAATGTTGGAAATACCGTTGATTTGGTGTCTGGTCGGTACAAAAATAGTATAGGTGCATCAGAGTTTGCGGCAGAGTGGATTGATCCGGATTTTGATGCACAGCAGCCGGCATTCTATTATGCCAGAGTCTTGCAAATACCTACCCCAAGAAATGGCTTTTTGGATGGTTTGGCCTTGCAGTTGGAGCAGCCTCCGAGAGGCCCTAAAACCATTCAAGAGAGGGCCTACAGTTCCCCAATTTGGTATCAGCCGAATTAGTGGGAATGTTGACTGATACTGCAAAACTTGATGAGATATAGGAAAGGTAAAGTATATCTGCCTGATGTTTTGATGAAATTTTTTATGAACGCCAATTATATGTGAGAACTGGCTACATTAGGGCTTTGGTGATGCCTGCCAATGTGTTTTTCAACTTTTGAATACGACGTTGCGCGATTTTCCCCGTACTTGGGTCTTCAATTGATTTTTGAAGAGCGCTTATTTTTTCGGCGAGCCTCCGATCACCGCCTTTTTGCAAGGCTGAGTTAACTCTATCCAGTTTACTGGAAATGTTTGCTGCAATAGCTATGTCGATCTCCCCGGAACGGGTTAACTGGTCGATATATGCCAGCGCAACTTCGGGTTTTTCGGGCCAGGTCATGGGCATTTGTTGTTGGGGGTTAAATGATCGATGAGGTCCAATTAATGGGTAGGCAAGAGCTGCAGCGGCAATCTCATTCTGACTTAGATATTCACTGGGCATTAGTTTTAATACGTCGAGGCCTCGGGTGATTTCGGTCGCGTAGACAAAGCCCTCGTAGTAATAAACAGACCAGTAGCCGCCTGTGACGAGTTCGTCTTCCATGATGGGTCCGCGATCAAAGTATGCTATCTCTTGAGGGTTTGACGAATCAGTAAAATCGACCACAGAGATACCACCTTGGTACCAGGCTTGAACAAAGATGTCTCGGCCAGGGACAGGGATAATTGAACCATTATGGGCCACGCAGTTTTCTGTTTCCAATTGCGGGGCCGGCATTTTATAGTGACTCTTGAACTCAAGCCCGCCGTCGATCAGGTCATAGATGGCATCTGCGCCCCAGTTCAGAGGATCCCAAGCCCTGCACCGAGCTCGTCCGCCGCCGCCCCATTCGTCCGTAAACAACACTTTATTGCCTTCATTATTAAAAGTTGCTGAGTGCCAGTAGGCAAAGCCGTTATCGGTCACGACATCGAGTCGGGAGGGGTTTCTAGGGTCAGTGATATCGAAGAGAATACCATTACCTGAACAGGCTCCGGCGGCTATGTTTGCAGATGGAAATACTGTTATATCATGACAATGGTCTGTGATATAGGTCTCTTGCGAATCGTCACCATGATCGCCACCCCGCCAAAGGCCAGCAAGCATTCCTGTTTCCGAATCAGCAAAAACTGCCGGGCTATCGATCACTCGGGATTTTGCAGGGTCGTCCAGAGGGATTTCAATTACATCGATGCGAAAAAGTGCGGTCCGTTGATCACCGGGGACATCATCGATACACCCTTCTAGTTCTTTCTCTTCTCTGACGTCCCGAATGCCCGAGTTATAAACAAGAATTTTATCTTTTGAAGAGGGATGACTTACCACTGAATGCGTGTGTGAACCGCGACAAGTCTGCACTGCACCAACTTGTTTGGGGAGACTCAAGTCCGAGATATCGAAGATGCGTATTCCCTGAAAGCGATCCGGACTGGCATCAGAATTGACGCCTTCCAGACCACAGTCAATTCGACTTCGACCTTGTTCTACCGAATAAATCAAAAGGTCTCCCACTACTGAAACATCACCTTGCCCGCCCGGGCAGACCACAGAACTGAGAAGTCTTGGTAACCCTTCGTTATTAATCCGGTAAATATTGAAACCATGGTAGCTGCCGGTTACTAATATTTCGTCACGGAAGGCCATGTCTGTATTTGCAAAACTAAGCATTGGGTAGCGCTTATTTTCTGCTTTCTCTTCAATAGTTTTCGATTCTTTAAGAGCCTTCTCTTTATCGTCTTCTTGCTTTTCAGCACCCCGGCCCGCAGGATTTTTTGGGTCAAAGAAGCCTTGAGGCTTGCGCTGGGATTCAACTAGTTGAAGATGAAGAATTGCTTCTTCGGCGTCATATAGGCCAGCAGCCAAACCAGCCCGAGGATCGTTCGATAGACCAATTAGTAACGCGTTCATTCGTTCAATTTCTACTGCCTGGTCATTCACTATATCTGAGGCAAACTCGTCTAAAATCGGGTCGAACGCTGAACCCGGTTGTTCTCTTAGATCTTCAACCATCTCGATAGCACCGTCATGATGCGCTATCATCAGATTTAGAAATAGACGATCGAACTCTTTACTGGTTGAATTTCCGAGTGAAGTCATTTGTTTCGGTGTTGCCATACCGGCCATGCCATGGTGAGTGTTATGCGATCGCTCTGTGAAAGGATTGGGAGCTACTTCACTCCGCTCTTCAAGCCACTCTTGCATGAAAATTATTTCATCGGCCTGTGACGTGTCAATGCGCTTTGCTAGATCAACGATTTCCTTATTATTGGTATTTGAGTCTGCCAATTTGGCCATTAAAGTAGCTTGATGGTGGTGAAAGATCATGTCCTGCATGAAACGCACGTCGTCTAAAGTGTAAGACGAATTGGCAATGCTCACAGCGGTCTCTGCATCAAGTAGTCGGGTGGACTCTCCAGGCGCGCCTGGCTGAAGAATGGGTGCAGCAAAGGCGCTACAAGACAAAAGCAAAATGGAGCAAAGAAAACCGGCCAAGACCGAGACAGTGGACGGTTTAGGTGGATTGGTTCTAAGAGACATAAGCAAATTCCGGAATTTTCTTCCTGAATGTTAAGAACATATAAAAATAGATTCCCAATGCTAGAAGGGCTGCCCCAGAACACATCAAAAATATGCTGCTGTAGCCCAATTCTAAATCTAACAAGGATGCCGAAACAATTGGTCCTATTATTTGACCGAGGCCTTGAGCTGCCGGCATCATTGCGGCATATTTTCCAGCGACATCGATATTGGCTATGGTGGACATCTGATAGACATCGATAAAAATCCATAACAAGTTGAATGAAAATACACTGACCAGCAGTGTTATATCATCGATTCCATTTGCTAATAATCCCACCGCGCATGCCATAGTGAAAAGCGCCACTAATAATGGCCTTATCAAACCAAATCGGTTGCTCAGAAGTGTGGCAAATGCGCAACCAATGATGCTGCAGAATGATGACCAAACAAGCACTTTTCCGGTCCATGAGGGAGTTGCTGTGTCGCTCAATGCGGCAAGCTCAATGTAGGTCCAGTACGAACCGATATTTATATAGGTGATCACCATCGCGAGAAGACATAACCAGGGCACATACTTTGGTATTGTTGCTGAAATGCCATCCTCAATGTGCGACTGTGCGTCTGGAGCGCCGTTCTCTGCGTCCAGATCTTTCAGCGCATGGGCAGGTATCCATCTAATGAATGGAAGGGTCAGCATAAAGAAAAAGATAAAAACGCTATAGATGCCAGACATTGATAGTAGTGGCAGGAAGTGGAGCTCAAGAGCCTGCGAAAAGGCGAAGGCAAATAACATCGCATTATAGGCCAGCGCAGGTTTTGATGTTGCCCCTAGCGAAGAAACCGCCACAGCTGTATAAATGCCGCTGCCTAATCCTGCCAGAAGGCGTAAGTACAATACTTGTTGATAATCCACCCAACTAACGCAAAGCCAATTAGCTGTGACCGCGAGTAAGATGGCAAATATAACCATAAAACGGCGATTAAATCTGGATATAAAGAGTGAACTGATAAAGGCTCCTAGTGACAAGCCACCTAAGTCAGCTGCCGCCAAATAGCCTACCTCGACCTCCGAAAATCCGAGTAAGTTGACCCAAGCGGTTGAGATCACAGGGATGCCGACCAGGACGCCATAGCCAACGAGCGTCATGTAGAGACTTATTCCGATCGACGTCCAATGGTCAAACGGAGATTTTGAGCTATTTTCAACTCTTTCTGCGGAATTCACATGGAATCTCCCAAAATAATTTCCCAAGGGTCTTGTTTCCAATATCTCGGAGAAACCCCATTTTTAACCAACTAAAAACTTACTACAAGTTGCCAATGAAGAACTTCTAAAAATCCATATAGATTATCAATTTTCGATAAGATATTTTTGAGCTGTTGCTTTCATGTTTGACGTTATCGGTATTGCGGCCCGCGCTTCAAGGTCAAAATATACGCTGGTGCTCTCGAGCGTTGCTGCCAGTGCTTTTTTACTTACATTTTGCATCTCATAAAGCACAGTAATTGACTTGTTTCCAATCTTAAGCAGTTGAGCAGTGATCTCGAGCAAGTCACCTTCAGCTACTTCAGCTTGATATTCGATTACGTGACGAACGTCTGCCCATCCGGTTTTTTCTTTAGTTAGATGCTCAGCAGACCATCCAAAAACGTTGTGTAGGAAATGATAAGAGCCATCATCAAACATCGCCACATAATGACGGGTCGTCATGTGTCCCATCACATCGCATAGGTTTGGGTGGTTTATGCCTTTATACACAATCATGATTAACTACACTATCAGGTTGGTTAATGGAAACGCTTTAGGTTGAAGCTATCCCGCGCCTCTTGGGGCGATTGCACTTTACAGCCGATTAGCTCAAGTATATTGCGCGCTCGCTCGACTAGCTGAGCATTCGTGGCAAGCACTCCTCTGTCGAGGTAAAGGTTATCTTCAAGCCCTACCCGTGCATGTCCACCGAGCATGGCACTTTGCGCGACCATCGGCATTTCCAGCGCACCCAGAGCAAAAGCGCTCCAATTGGCCCCGTCAGGTAAATTATCAAGCATGGTCTGAAAATTTCGTGGCAGAGCTTCTGCGGCCCAACGGACATTTAGACAGATCTGGAATAGAGGGGGGCTATCTATAAGCCCTTCTTCAATCATTTGTTTGGCAAACCAAATATGTCCCAAATCAAACGTTTCTAACTCTGGCTTGACACCAATTTTTTGCAGCCTTTCGGCGCCTATGCGGAGCATGTTTGTTGACGAGATATAGACATAGTTATCAATAGGATAATTGAATGACCCGCAATCGAGGCTACATATTTCGGGCAAGAGTTCTTCCACATGTTCCATGCGCTTTACTTGGCCAACGCAATCCGTGGCCCCGTCGAAGTCAAGCGGATCGTCATCTGGGCCCAGGAACAAGTCGCCTCCCATACCTGTGGTCAGGTTTATCACTACATCGGTATCGCTGCTTCGTATTCGATCAACGACCTCCCGATAGAGCGCAAGGTCCCTGGCGGGTGCTCCTGTATCTGGATCTCTAACATGAACATGAGCGATAGCGGCACCCGCTTTGGCTGCATCAATTGATGCATCCGCAATTTGCTTAGGCGTAATGGGCAGATGGGGTGTTTTACTGGCGGAATCGCCCGAGCCCGTAACTGCACAAGTGATTATGACAGACCGATTGATCGAGTTTATTGTAGAAGCCACCTTTCATACCTTATTTTTAGAAGTTTAAGTCTCAGCTTTTGTCGCCAGGGGATGGTTATCTTCGCGGAGAGACCGCATCAATGATACACACATTAGTATCCCGACTGCTAGTAAAGGAAGAGATACGACAATAGTTGTGGCGAGAATTACTCGCTGACCCCCATCGACATACATGAGTGACAAAGGAAGAATGGCCAGCACTGCGGCCCAAAAAAGACGTTGCCAACGAGCCGGATCCTCGGCGGCACGGAGTTCTTGCGTGGCCACAGAAGCAAGAGTATAGGACGCGGAATCATAAGTAGTTACCAAAAAAACAATCGAGATAATACAGAACGCCGCCAGACAAATATTGCCAAGTGGCATCGACAGAAAAACCTGAGTGATTGCAAAAGATTCACTATGTTCTCTCATGATTTCGGTAACATTTAATAGTTCGCTTATCTCAAGGTGGAGAGCGTAGTTGCCGAAAATAATGAAGAAAAGACCCGCCCCCATACTTCCAAATACTAACATGCCCAAAATTACTTGACGTATTGTTCGACCATAGGAAATTCTCGCGACAAAAATACCCACGAACGGAGCATATGCAACCCACCAGGCCCAGTAGAAAATTGTCCAACTCTCAATAAAACCACTATTGGCGATCGGGTCGGTCCAAGTATTCATCCTAAGGAAATTTTGCAGAACCAGACCAACGCTGTTGGTACCTGTTTTTAGGATAAACAGTGTGGGGCCTGCGGCGAGGACAAAGGCTAAAAGTGCTAACGCAGCAATCATATTGAAATCAGATAGACGCTTTATACCTCTCTTAAGTCCCAGCCAAGCGCTAGTAGCAAAAATTACGACACAAAATAATACCAGCGACATCTCGAGAACGAAGTTGTGGGATAGGCCACTAAGCTCAGCTATCCCTGCCGCAATCATCGGCGTGGCCAAGCCTAATGAGGTGCCCGTGCCGCCAATCAGATTTATCATAAATAGGAAATCAATGATTCGTCCTCGCTTGCTATTGATACCTTTAGGGAGGAAATGAGAGCAGGCCGTACTCAAACGCAGATAAGGAATCTTTTTAACATAGAAAGGGTAGGCTATCGCCAGAGCGGGTAAGCAGTAGATAGCCCAGCCAGTAATTCCCCAATGAAATAATCCATAAGTGGCAGCCCATTCGATGGCCTCATTGGAACGGGGGGTCAAGTTGAAAGGTGGGCTATCGATATAGAATCCCCACTCAATAACTGACCAATATAACAGTCCGGCCCCAACACCTGTGCAAAATAGCATACCTGTCCAGCTGAATGCCGAGAATTCTGGCTGGCTGTCCGTCTCGCCTAGTTTGATGGAACCATACCTGCTCACCGCGAGGTAGGTAAGGAACACAAGAAGCGCCACGGCATACCAAATATAGAGTATGCCAAGGTTATCAGTGATCACGTCATAGGCTAAATTGATAGTCTTGCCTGCAGCCTCAGGAGCGCTGACTATGGGAATAGAAACTACTAACAGTGATGTGATGGTGGAAAAAAAAATGGTCCAGTCAACTCTCGAGATAGGTAACACAGATTTATTCATAAATTTCTTTTTCCATTGATGAGGCATAACGCGTTGGAGTCAAGATTTCACATAATGCGCTGCTTGTGTGACGCCCATTGCCAATATTCGTGTCGAGCACCTGCGTAAGTTTGGTGTCCTTATTATAGGCGGGCCAAACAGGCGTGTTATTTGGCGAATTTGGATTGCCTGTTCGTGCAAAGCTAACCCAGTAATTTTGCATGATTTCAGAAAGTTTTCGATCATCATCGGTCGTAGGCAGCCAATCATCATGCGTACCAAAAACGTAAGGTAACTCAGCACCATGATAAGAACCCATCGAGGCGGCAAGCTCTCCGATACGCTTGCGAGTGAAGCTATAAACCCACGCTTGGCCAACTTGGGAGGAAACTTTATCGGCAAGAAATAGAGACGGGCAAACGAATAAATTTGCAGTGATTAGCAAATCCATCTGTCGCCGCGAATCGGAAACCCCGTTGACCAAACCTTTCAATTTTCGTGACTCTTCAGGAGATGCCGTCTCTTGCAACCAGCCATCTACATCTACTTCATCATCCAGATACATAAGCCACTCGTCGTCGTTGGATCCAATCAATAGATCCACGTCGTGTATTTGGGTGTCGCTTACAGCATCAATCAAAGTGCTGGTAACGATTTTGCCATCGATGACTGATTCGAAGTAATGGCCTTCATACGCCGATACCGACTGTTGCAGAATTTCCTCGGCAGGCAAAGTTCGCATTAGATCTATAACATCGTTCCTGCTCTCGCCAACGATCTGGCGGGCAAAGAGCTCGCCACGTCGCAAGTGTTCAGGTCGTATAACCCCATTGGTCATTGACGAGCCGCCACTTTGAAGAATTGCTCTCCTGAACAGGCCTTCACCGAGTGGTGAAGCAAGCAGGTAGGCTACATGATCCGCTCCAAGTGACTCGCCCATGATGGTAACATTGGCAGGATCACCCCCAAAACTCTTAATGTTATCTTGAACCCATTCCAGGGCCATCACCTGATCCGAAAGTCCGAAATTAGTTTCCTCCAAAAAGGGGTGTGAAAAGAAACCGAAAACACCCAAGCGATATGATATTCCTACAACAATAACATCTTTTTTGGCTAGATTATGGCCAAAGTAGTTTGGTTCGAAAGACCAGCCTCCCTTATTACTGCCCCCATGAATATAAACTATCACCGGGAAACCTTCCTTGGTTGGTTTCGAGGGGCGCCAGATATTAAGATAAAGGCAGTCTTCGCTCATCTCGGGTGCCGGAAAGGACTCGGGTTCTCCCCCAAAGCCAACGATAACATCCCGATACCAATCCACAATATGGGGAGTCTGCATACACGCCGAGGCAAATTGTTTCGCGGAATAGACATTGTGCTGCGCGACCCAAGCTTTCGGGGATCTCCATCTCAGTGGTCCGACAGGAGGCTCGGCAAAGGGAATCCCTCGAAAAGAGTCTACGCCATCTGTAACAGATGTTGACCCTAGAAACGAGACCTCATCTAACTTAACTTTAACCTCATTGTCAATTGGGTTGCATCCGCTTAGGGCAAGCAGACATGCTGTTGCCATAAAGGTAAATGAAGAAAAAAAATTCGAGCGTAAGAATTTCATTAGCTAGTGTCTACCACCACACAACCTCTTAGGCCGGGCGATTCAATAAGCTGATGGGCTTGAGCAAGAGATTCGAGGGGCACAGTCTTAGCTATTCGATGCCTGAGAAGGTTTCTTTCAAGCGCTTTAGTAATATCGTCGACGGCAAGGGCCTTTGCGGCTTCAGGCATGGAATATACTATAACCATTCGAACGGTCAGATCCATATACATCATCTGCAAAAAAGGCAGTTCTGGCTGTTTGACCAGTGTGGAAGAGTAGGTAGCGATCGTTCCATTGACCGCAATGCATTCAAGAATTTCAGGCAGATTGGCTCCGAACTCGACCTCTATAACTCTTGAGATTTTTTTTCCTCCTGTGCACTCTAGGACTTTCTTGCTCCAATCCGGTTCCCTATGATTAACGACCCCTGACGCACCAAGCTTGACGCAGAGCGCCGTGTCTTCCTTATTGCTTGCGGTCGCAATTACCTTGGCGCCAGCCATTTTTGCCCATTGAATCGCATAGTAGCCAACCCGACCGGCGCCACCAGTAACCAAGATCCAATGATCCTTCACATCTCCATCAGAGTGCACGCATCGATGAGCGGTCATCGCGGGTATCCCTAAACACGCTCCTACATCGAAGTCAGTATTATCGGGCAACGATACGGCTCGGTTTGAATCGCAGGCAATATATTCCGCTGCTGTTCCCAAAGAACGGGCAAACTGTGCCTGATAAACCCAGACTCTCTCTCCCACTCTACTATTGGCGACCTTGTCTCCCACGGATTCAATGACCCCAGCCCCATCGCTATGAGGTATCACGGGGCCATCCTTAAGCAGGTTAGGGAATGCTCCGGCCCGCTTTTTTACATCAGATGGGTTTACGCCGCTTGTTTGGAGCCTAACTAGAACCTCTCCCGGACCAGCCACGGGTTTGGCCTGTTCGCCGACTCGAATCACATCTTTGGCATCTCCAAACGCTTCAAACCATGCTGCTTTCATTTTTTCCTCCTAGCCAGTAAATTTCTCTGCCTTGTAGTCAAACCAGTTTGATAAGCCTTCTGTGTGACCGTCAAGTGAGATTGCTTGTCCTGATATGTGCTTACCTGATTTTGAACAGAGAAATAACGCCATTTGTGCGACATCTTCTGCTTCCACAAAAACTCTTAATGAATTTTGCCTAAGATACACCTCGCGAATGTTGTCTAAAGTTGTGTCTCTCTGTCTAGCGTCCTTGGCAATTACACTTTCTATCCTCGGACCATTTACGCTACCCGGGCATATCGCATTGACCCTCACTCCAAATGGCCCCAGTTCCATTGCCCAAGTTTTGGTGAGGCCAATCATAGCCCATTTTGCGGCCACGTAAGGGGATCGGAGGGGAAAACCAAACAATGCAGCCGTAGATGCTATGTTCACCATGCAGCCACTTGAAGCTTTTAGAAGAGGGGCCGACCTCCTGGAAATATAGAAAAAACCGTTGAGATCCACGTTTAGGGTGTGTTTCCAATCTTCTGGTTCAATGTCCTCAAGTGCTGCAGTGGGCCCGGCAATCCCCACGTTATTAACCACCACATCAAGCTGCCCATAAAGCCTATCTATGTCCTTATAAACCTGATCAACATCAGCTAAATTGGATACATCCGCCAAAGTTGAGCTTATCTCTGGTATCTCGCTTGTCGCTGATTTTATCGCTTGGCTCGATACATCGCATATATGCACTTGGGCGCCTGCAGAAAAAAACGCCTGAGAGATTGCCCACCCAATTCCTGACGCGCCAGCCGTTACCAACACAGTTTTTTCTGATAGGTCCATAATAGAATTATTGCCCCAGCTCGTTTTTTATGATCTGTCCGTTTTTCATAACGAACAAGGGTTGTTCAAGGGCTGATATGTTTTCAAGAGGGTTTCCTGGCACCGCAATGATATCAGCAAGTTTGCCAACTTCAATGCTCCCGATCCGATCCTCCCACTGTAATAGCTCAGCGCCCACAATGGTACCCGCTTTAATTGCATCCATGGGGCTCATACCCGCTTCAATGAGGGTTGCGAATTCGCGAGCACAAACACTCGATTCAATCATGGGTCCGCAAAGGTCCGAGCCCACCGCGATCTTGACTCCGGACAGATGTGCTTTGCCAATCAGCTTTAGCCATGACTCTCTAAACGACAGATAAAATTGATCATTCTTTGTTTGCTCCCGTAACTTGCCGCTGTGTGCGTAGTAATCACCAACGTAGATCGTCGGAACTAAAAATGTCCCATGCTTTACCATTAGGTCTATCGACTTTTGGTTGATAAAGCTTCCGTGCTCAATCGATCGAACCCCCGCAATAATCGCTTGATTTATGCCCTCTGTTGCATGCGCATGCGCGGCGACGGGAACGTTTTGTCTCTTTGCTTCTGCCACAGCGGCGTTTAGCTCCTCAGGGCTAAATGAAACATTTTTTGGACTATCGCCCACTGACATAAAGGCACCCGTGACCATAATCTTAATCCAGTCGGATCCATACTTAATTTCGTTTCGAATTGCCTTGCGAATCTCATCTGCTCCGTCAACTATCAACCCATCTGAGATCACGCGTTGCTCGGGAGATAGATAATTAATATCACCCCCGCCGCCAGTTATAGAAATGTAATGGGCGGCACCGGTTAAACGGGGGCCTGAAAACACCCCTTCGTCAATGATCCTTTTCAGGTCCTGAGCAGCATAGAAGACGTCTGCGTCACCCATAATTCGGATAGTAGTCCAACCCGCAAGCAATAGGTTTTGGAGGTTAGATAAACCAAGGAGAGCTTTGTAGGCCGAAGATGCCTCCAAGTGACCGTTTTGATAGTCATGTTTGTAGATCATAGGATGTTCATGAACGTTGATCATACCGGGCATCAACATGGTTCCTGACAGATCAATTCTTAAGGCTTCAGGGGGAATTTCACTTTCGGGGATAACAGCAATTATGACATTTTTGTGTACGATGACCGCTTTGTTCTGGAGAACCTTTGCAGATATCCCGTCAATTACTGCATCCGATACCAGTGCATATGTGGTTGTCGATTCTGAATAAAGCAAAGGACTTATCCAAAAAACAGCTAACATAAACCCGATA
>CAJWMT010000054.1:0-16570 GCA_913044275.1 uncultured Cellvibrionales bacterium | reverse complement strand
GATTGCCGCTACTTTCGGGTTGATGCTGGGAATGATGGGTCTGGGCGGGCTGCTTGCACGTGCGCACTTTGGCGCTAGTTTGTACGACGAGGGAATGAATCCCAATCAAGCGCTGCCGTTGCTTTTTATTGAATTATTTCCAGTTTGGTTAGCTGCTTTGATCGGTGTAGGTATTCTATCTGCAGTGATGAGTACAGCGGATGGGCTCGTCATAGCGTCATCCCAAATCGTCGCCAATGACCTCTACAGGCGGACACTGGTGCCCCGAATGTCTGTTGATTACTCGCCTGAAGAAGTCGACCGACGTGTTTTATTAATCTCGAGAATCACAACAGTTTTTATCTTGCTGGGATGCATGTTTATGGCGAGATCACTTATGGATAAGAATGTAGCTCTGATTGTATGGATTGGCATAGGGGGTATGATGGCCGCATTCTCTGGCCCCCTAATAGTAGGCGCCGTTTGGAAAGGAGTAACTAGGAAAGGAGCCTATGCTGGATTACTGTCAGGCATGGCAACGTTCATTGTCTTGCATGCACAGTTGATAGATCCAATTTGGTTCGACTCATATCCTAGGCTTTTCGACATTTCTGTCTGGCTCAGCAATCAATCGCCAAACCCATTTGCGTGCGCTTTTCTGGGTGAAGTTGTTTCGGTTGGGATGACTATTTTTGTTTCCGCCAAGACCGAAAAACTCCCAGATTCGCATCTCGATGACATTTTTGATAGCCATGGAGCAGCCGAACCGGAAAAATAATTGGTTAGTTATGCAAATCGCATGAGCTGAGTAAACTTGGAGTCAAAATATATTTCTACGAGAGACAAGATGATTGCAGTTACCGCTAAAATGAATGTTAAACAAGGAAGCGAGCTAGAATTTGAAAGAAGCATGTTAGATCTAGTGTCAAAAGTTAATGACAACGAACCCGGGGTGATATTTTATCGATTGTGTCGAGATTCCGATGGAAATTATGTGGTTATCTAACTTTATGAGGATGAACTAGCCGTTAAAGATCATGTTGATTCTGATCATCTCAAGGCGGCAGGACCTAGTTTTAAGGGGATTATGGCCGGCCTTCCGGAGATCCAGCGTTATGACGTTTTAGGTCCTGTCCGCCCGACCAAAACCGCGTGACATGGCGCTAATACTGGAGTTTAAATAGCATTAGTCAGCGCTTAGTTATTTTTCTGAAGAAATATTCTAATGGCCCGGCGCTAAAATGCTTTAGCCAGAACACGCTGAAAAAGATGGCGGCAGCATAAAACACCAACGCTGCAGTGACGGAGAAATCGATCGTCTGGTTCTCCAATAAGCCAACATGTTGCAGAAATCCCATTCCAAAGATTACATGGCTCACATACAAAGTCAGCGACATTTGACCTGTCTGACAAAGCCAGTTACTCGCGTGCAATGTTGAAAATTTTTCACAGAAATATAGCGAGCCTATTATTACAATGACTGAAGAGCTGCCTGCAGAGATAATATATTGCGGTAAGGGAGGCATCACGGCTGTTGAAAATAGAAAAATGATATCCTCGGTCACGTTCTCGTTGGCGACATGATTCAGATAAATGGTTTTTAAAAGATAACACCCTATCTCAGTTATTGATAACAAGGCTAAAGAGTTCATTAGCAGCTTCCGTCGAACTTCTCTGTTGGCCAGATCTTTGCGAGCGAGCCACATTCCAAAAATCATAAAGCTCGCCCATGGAAATATAGGATGAAATCCATTGTAAAAAATGCGTCGAATTAACCCGCCGGCTGACCACAAGTCTGTGTATGTTAGGGTTGACCAATCCCAATTTTTCTCGTAGTCGAAGAAAATCAAGAGAAGGGGAAAAAGCAGTAGTACAGCGACGGATGCAACTAGTAAGGTTTTATCCTTTTGCGTGAATAAACTTGCTGCGACTAAAAAGTAAAAGCCATAGAAAACGAGTATATCGCCTTCCCAGATGAGACTGAAAAGCAGCCCAACCACTATCAATAGAACTGCTCTACGTATTAAATTAGAACGGGTGCTCGCTATTAATGATATGTCATCAGAAAATCTTGCCCTATTGCTAATCAAGGTTACTCCGATCCCAGCAAGAATGACGAACAAAGCAGATGCTCGGCCCTGCAAAAGTGTTGTGAGAGATAAGAGTATATTGCTTCCAGTTTCGGCATTCATGGCGATCTTAAAATTCACTAGAATCATACCTAATAGAGCTAGGGCTCGCGCAAAATCAAAACCAGTTATTCTTTCCTGCATTGGCGATCGAATCTCTCAAGTTTGCTACTTCAACATTTTGGTGTATTTTACAATATTTCAAGCGCAGTTATCGCCGCGTAAGAAGGCATGATTCAAACTAATCTTACTTTTTAAGCTTGCCCATTGATATTCAGATTGCTAATAATCATAGACTGATGATGGTGGCGCTGAGAGTCAGGGATATTAAATTATGTGTCTGTTTTTAGGGGTCTTGGAAACAGTTACGCATCATCATGCAGTGGGTCGAGATCACAGGGCAAGCGGCTATGACCATCAAATACCTAATCTCTTCAATAGAGATGCTGTCGGTAGCGAAACAAAAAATTGATCCAAACTCAATAATAAACCCCGGAGTGCTTTATGACCCTGTAGGCTATTCACATGAGCACTGGAAGGGGAAATAGTAGTAATTAGAATTACCAATTCCTTGCCGCGCTGGGACTTGCAGATCGTTGAATCCCGACTCATAGCAGAACGTAAAGCCTTAGTCCGCTCACACTATCGCCCATTGGTTTTTGTGATGAGGGTTTGAAAAACCATTTTTGTCTGGCATGCGTAATGTAAACGTCTCGAATAGCAATCATATGTTTTAAGAATATTGTTGAGCACTGGATCCTTCCACCACAAAATTGACGTAGGATGTTTCTCATGAGTTTTATGTATGGCATGTTCGGTTTATATGCATTACTGGCGTCAGCTATTGCCGTTGAGCGGTTCATTTGGTCGAAGCCGCCAAATAACGACGAATCGTGAGCGGTTAACAAGTGAGAAAGATCTGGTAGGACAGATCCCAGGACACTAGGTCATTTAGGGTTCATAATGATTTAACGGTCTATGTTTCCTCAAGAAGTGTCTCTGGATCCTCTAGCAGCTTGTTGAGATCTTGAATAAAATTAGCCGCCTCGTACCCATCGATAATTCTGTGGTCAAATGAAGCCGACACATTCATCATCTTTCTTATGGCAACTTCACCGGCAATCACGACTGGGCACTCCCTCACTTTATTCGGGCTTATGATTGCGACCTCTGGATGATTTATAATGGGCGTGCTGGTGATGCCCCCAAGTGGCCCTAAGCTAGAGATTGTTATCGTCGATCCTTTCATTTGGTCTGGACGTGCCTCATTGGCTTTAGTGGCGTCCGTGACCTCGTTCATTTCCCGAGCACATTCCCAAATATCAAGTGATTGAACATTCTTTACTACGGGAACAAGTAGGCCTGCGCTCGTGTTGGTTGCTATGCCGATATGAATGCGATTAAAGGAATATAAGATTTCTTTTTCATCATTATAGCGAGAGTTGATCATAGGATATTTAAGATAAAGTAAAGCCAGAGCTCGCATAAAGAAAGGCAGTAAGGTTAATTTCGGCTGTGCTTCTGAACGATTCATGTTTGCCTTGCTTCGCATTAACTCTAGCTTCGTAACGTCGCATTCTTCTGAATATGAAAAGTGAGGTATCTTCACTTTTGCGTTGTGGACTTGAGCGGCTATTTTTCGTCTAAGGCCTGATAGTCTTATTTCGGTTATCTCTCCAGCATCTTGATCTGAATCACTACTCGATGACTTACCGCTGTGGTTCGAAAAATAATCCTCGACGTCTGTGATAGAAATCCGCCCAGCAGGACCAGAACCTTTGACTTCCTCTAACCTAACACCTAGTTCCTTTGCACGACGGCGAGTCGCAGGAGCTGCCAGCGGTGGATTCGAAGGTCCTTTGGCGTTTATTTGCTGTTCGTTCATCGATTCATTTTTCGAAATCTCATTTGCAGGCTTGTCGGTTGAATCAGATGTCTCTAGATTCGAGCGGACACCTTCTTGATGTGTTCCGTGCTTGGCTTTGTAATCGGGGTCGGTGATTGACATCAACATGCCGCCAACCGGAACGATGTCACCGGTGTTCACGAATATCTGAGAAACTTTGCCGGAAATGGGTGAAGGAATTTCGAGAGTCACCTTTTCGGTCATGATCTCGAGCAGAGGTTGATCCTCTTCGATTAGGCTGCCTATCGCAACAAAAAGATCAGTAACTTCTGCCTCAACGATACCCTCGCCGACATCTGTCAATTTCAGTTCGAAAGGGCTTGGCATTTTAGGACTCCAAAAGTTGTTTAAGGGATTTAGCAACCCTAGCGGGGCTTGGGAAATAATCCCATTCAAAAGCGTGAGGATATGGCACGTCCCAACCGGCCACTCTGATTGTTGGTGCGGACAGATGATAGAAACATCTTTCGGTGATCAATGCGGACAATTCAGCGCCAAAACCTGAAAATTTTGACGCCTCATGAACGATAAGACATCTACCGGTTTTTTTTACTGATTCTTCAATCGTAACTATATCTAATGGAACTATGGATCGCAGGTCAATAAGCTCAGCATCTACACCGCTCTCTCGAATGCCTGCAAGTGCTACATGCACCATCGTTCCATAGGCGAGGACTGTGGCCTCACTGCCTTGCTTTTTTACTTTGGCTTTTCCTAAAGGAATCGAGTAGTAATCTTCGGGAACATCGCTGTCAGTCTCACCAGACCATGGCTTCAAGGGTCTGTCGTGATATCCTTCAAATGGACCGTTATACAGTCTTTTTGGTTCTAAAAATATAATGGGATCATCACATTCGATGGATTCTATCAGGAGTCCTTTTGCATCATAGGGATTAGACGGAATCACTGTCTTAAGACCTGTTATGTGTGCGAAGATTGCCTCTGGCGACGAACTGTGCGTTTGTCCGCCGAAAATCCCCCCTCCATAAGGTGCTCGGACCGTTATTGGTGCTTGGAAATCACTATTAGATCGATATCGTAAACGAGCAGCTTCTGAAACTAATTGATCATAGGCGGGCAATATATAGTCAGCGAATTGAATTTCCATGACTGGCCGCAGACCTTCAGCAGCCATCCCGATCCCGGTTGCTATGATGCCTCCTTCGGATATTGGGGAGTCAAAACAGCGGTGATGACCGTGTTTTTTCTGTAATTTGTCGGTTACTCTGAACACACCACCGAAGTATCCGACATCTTCACCAAAGATAAGGACCTCTGGGTTCTTTTCAAGCATCACATCTAGAGCACTATTTAGCGCCTGTACCATATTCATGATCATTGTTTATAAACCTAATTCTTCAATCTGCTCAATAGCGCGCCAATCCGGATCCTTGAAAACGCCTTCAAACATTTCTCGGACATCTGGCTTTGATTCTCCCAGTACTCCGACTTGTTCTGCTTCTTTTACAGCTTCGATAACGAGATTATCAAGTTCTTTATGCATGAGCTTATCCTGTCGGTCCGACCATTGTTTCGCGGTTAAAATATGTTGTTTCAGACGTTCTATTGGGTCGCCCAGTGGCCATTGGGCTGCCTCATCTTTTGGTCGATATCTCTCGGGATCATCACTGGTTGAGTGAGCTCCAGAACGATAAGTAAAAAATTCAATTAAGGTGGCTCCATGACCTTTTCGAGCTCTCTCGGCAGCCCATTGAATGACCGAACAGACAGCTAGCACGTCGTTCCCGTCTACCCGCAGACCTGGGATGCCGTAAGATATGGCTTTGGATGCAAATGTAGTCCCTTCACTGGCTGCTAGACCCGTAAATGTTGAAATAGCCCATTGATTGTTTGTGACTCCCAAAATCACTGGAGCCTTATAGACGCTTGCAAATGTCAGAGCTTCATGAAAACTGCCCTCTGCAGTCGTCCCATCTCCGATAAACCCAATGGCAATATCATCAGAGTCTCGGTAAGCTTTTGCCATAGCCCATCCTACGGCATGACCGAACCTAGTTCCCACATTACCGGATAACGAATAGAAGCCGAATTCCCGTGCTGAATACAAGACCGGAAGTTGTTTGCCTTTCAACGGATCATCACGATTATTGAAAATTTGGTTAACTAATTTTAGTAGCGGATAGTCTCGGGCGAGCAGCCAGCCAACTTGCCGATAGGTTGGAAAGCACATGTCGCTTTCCCTTAACGCAAGAGAGGGCACTACCCCAAGTGCCTCTTCTCCTCTGCTTTTAAGGAAAAAACTGGTCTTTCCTTGGCGTTGTGCCCTGAACATCCTGTCATCAAAAATGCGCGTCAGGCACATATATTTGTAGATTTTCTTAAGCACCGAGGCAGGAATATCTGGTTGCCATTCACCTTTAAGGATCCCGTCCGCGTTGAGTGTCCTGATCAATTCGAACGGCAAATGTCTCAAAGTTTCTGTAGACGCATCAATTGGAGGTCTCTCGACATTGCCTGCACCTGGGATGTTGATTTGGCTAAAGTCGGGGACGTCACCCGGTCTCGTCTTTGGTTCTGGTACATAGAATCGCTGATTTTTTAGCATATGGAAATATTATTCGGATGGTATATGGGTTATGAGTGTAAAAATATGAGTCTAGCGACTTAGGTGGAAAAATGTTTTCTAATTTTTCACTATAAGCCTATATTTTCGAAATTATTTTCTGATAAAATCACTATTTAGAAAAAACTTTTATTAGAGGATTGTCTTTAAATGAATGCTCTCGAAGAAAGAATACTAAAACATTATCAGGCACACCCCGATCTGGCACTTTCAGAATTGGCAGAGAAGGTTAGTATGTCTAATTCCGCTTTTTGGAAACGTTTGAGGAAGTTGGAAGCAGACGGTTTCATCGAGGGGAGAGAAAATATTCTTAATCAGGAAGCTTTGGGTCTGAAAGTTACTGTAATTGCTGAGGTAAAGTTGGCAAAGAATACTACCCAAGCGCTTAATGAATTTGAAGCCGCAGTTAAGAAACACGAAAAAATTCTATCTTGCTATGTAATGAGTGGTGATAGTGATTATCTATTAAAGATTGTGGATAAGGATATTCGAGATTACGAGAGGTTCCTGCGAGAAAGTTTAGCAAATTTGCCATATGTCTCGTCACTCAAATCTAGCTTTGCATTGAAATGCGTTAAAAACTCTACCCACCTGCCAATTTAAATTTACCTCAGGATTTTTTATGCAATGCTGCCCATGGCTATTAGCCATCTAACGTTTATCTTAATGCAATAGGGATTGGTGTTTTGTTAAATAATCACTTCATTCTGCAGGGGTTTTTCCGCTCAACGATTGATGCTATCAAAAAGTTTTTTCATGGCGGCACTTGTTCTTGGCAAAGGTTGGGCACTCAATTGGATAAACATTATTCTTGACGAGTTTTTGTCGCGGCCAAGCCGGCATAAGCGACTAGAAGCCATGCGGTCATGATTATTATACCGCCGAGAGGTGTTACGCCTCTGATATTTGGGCTTTCAAAAATTACAGATAAATAAATGGTAAAGCTAAACATCGCCGTGCCGAGTATGAAGAGTATAGCGCTCCACTTGAGTAATGGAGTTTTCATGAATTGTCCGCTCGTTATCTGGCCAAGGCCAATTGCGCTAATGATTACTGAATTAATTTGATTATAGGTAATTGCAATTGCAATTGAGTTGAAGTCCGCTTCGGAGACCGTTTCTTTTAAAACGTGTTCAGCGAATGCCCCGAAAGCAACAGAAATGAATCCATATAACGCGCCAAAAAATAAGATCATAAAACACCTCTAAACAAACTTTAAGTTTGGAATTGAATCTGGCATCTCAGACCAATTTCATGCCGCTTTTAGCTAACGGAAATCGCCTTATTCTTTGGCCTGTCACGTTGAACAAAGCATTTGCTGCCGCTAGGGCTATCGGCGCAGTGGCTTGTTCCCCACCGCCAGAAGGCGGTTCTCCACTCGGTACAATATACACCTCGATTTCTGGCATTTGAGGAATTCGTAAAACGTCGTAATCATGGAAGTTACTCTGTTTTATTTTGCCACCTTGAAGTTCGATTTCTCTAAAAGCTGCAGCACCAAGGACACACGCAATACTGCCCTCTATTTGAGCCTCAATCCTTAGCGGGTTCAGGGCAAATCCGCATGTTACGATACAGACTATCCGATCAACAATTATATTTCAAAGCATCACTTGGGTACAATCACCAGCCTCCTTAAAAGTGCTTACAGGCATAATGTTAGGCGAGACACGCATAATGCTTCTGCAGCTGACAGAGACACTATAAGAGGAGGTTAGGGCACCTATCCGGTGTGCATTGGAAAACCAGACTAAACTTTGAGAGAAATGATCTCTGGCGCTGAGCGGGATATAACCTGATAATACCGCGCATATGCAAGCGGTTTTTGTTCATGAGTGAATTTTCTCTAAGAAATATGTCAATTTTGATTACCGGCGGTGGCTCAGGTATCGGGCTGGGCGCGGCAAAATATTTTCTTGAGCTAGGTGCTAAGGTAACAATTTGCGGTCGACGAGAGAGCAAAATAAAAGCTGCTACTGATTCACTCGGTTCGAATGTTTTGGGTTTAGTAGGGGATATTACAGTTGGATCGGACCGAGAGCGCCTTGTTGAGGCAGCTGTGCGACATGGCGGAGGATTGAATGTTCTTGTTAATAACGCTGCAAATATGCATCGAGGCGCTATCACTGACTTGGATGAGAGTGAGCTGTTTGATGTATTTAACAGCAACGTCATCGCTGCGATGATGCTGTCTGGTCTATGCGTCCCATACCTCGAGAAGGAAAAAGGATCGATTTTGTTTGTCGGGTCAGTGCATAACCGTCGAGCTTTCCCGGGAGCTTCTCCGTATGCTGCGACAAAGGCTGCGGTGCAGTCTTTAACTCAAGTATTGGCAGCCGAGTTAGGCGCAAAAAAAATTCGGGTCAATTGCGTTGTTCCGGGAGCCGTGTTCACTGAAATTAATCAGCGTGCCGGTTTGTTTGATGATGCAACTGCGATGGCACGTTTGCAGGGGATGGCTGGAATGCATGTCTTGGGGCGAATTGGCACTGAGAGAGAGATAGCTGAAGCTATGTCCTATCTTATTTGTGCAAAATGGACGACGGGAGCAATTATTTATGTGGATGGTGGCTTGGGATTAGGATTAACTGATGACTAAAAGAATCGGCAGCTCACCCGAGGGGGTAATTTGAATGGCAAAAGCTGAGTGGTCTGGCTGGGTTACATTTAGGTGGAGATTTGCCGGATAGCATTGCTTTCTCAATAGTTGCTGAGTGCCCTGCAAGTTTGTACTCAGGTAATGGCCAAAGGATTTGTGGAATTCTGTAATGAATTGGTCAGCTAAGCTGTGAGCGTTCGAGTCTTGCTTTTTGCAGCAGGACGACGTCGTCGTTTTGGGGAAGACAAACAATTAGCTAAGCTGTCAAATGGCAAAACAGTCATTCAAACGACGATTGATCAGATTAGAGGATCCGGCCTCCCATTAAAAATCTGCGTCGCGAGCGAGATGTGTTCTTCTCGCTGAATTTCCAGTTTGCTGACGTAGAAATAATATTCTGTAGTCGCTCTAATCGCGGGATGGGAGCCACTTTGTCGCAAGCTGTTCAATCCATAGAGGACTGGGAAGGAGCAGTTATTGTTCTTGCGGACATGCCATGGCTAGCATCCTCGACCTGTTCCAAGCTGTCTAGAGCCGTCTCTTCCGACTTAATATGTGTTCCAAAATTCCGTGGATCATGGGGTAATCCGGTTGCTTTTGGTTCATTTTTTTATCCTGAGTTGCGAGCGCTGGATGCTGATGTCTGTCCTCGTCAGTTGTTGGGAACGGTTGAGGCTAGGTACCTTAAACAGATTTCAGTCAATGATGCGGGTGTACTGCGTGACATTGACACGCAACATGATATAACTTGAATTATTTTCGGAGACGGTCACCCAGGTGCGAGCGAGGGTAAATGCCTTTTAGCAAGATATGCCGGAAAATGTATTAGTAGATAGGATTTTGCTATATTCTAAAGGGATATAATTATCAAGGTAGACACCATGTCGCAGCTAACCCATTTGAATGCCGCAGGAGAGGCCCATATGGTGGATATTTCTGAGAAGGATGTTACCAGTCGAATTGCAACTGCTCAGTCTGTGGTCCAACTTTCACCGAAGATCGTCGCCGCGATATCGAGTAAGGAAATTGCCAAAGGCGATCTTTTTGGTGCTGCGCGGATCGCTGGGATACAAGCAGCAAAAAAATGCAGCGATCTCATTCCACTTTGTCATGCTTTACCGCTAACAAAGATTTCTGTTGAAATGGAACTAATAGATGATGCTCTTGTTATCAAAAGCCTCTGTAAAACCAGTGCGAGAACAGGTGTCGAGATGGAAGCGTTATCAGCCGTTTCGATAGCGGCCTTGACAATTTATGATATGTGTAAGGGTCTGGATAAGGGCATCACAATTCTTGAGACAAGGTTGTTAAATAAAACTGGCGGGAAGTCTGGAGATTGGTCTTCCGGGAAGTATAGTATTGATTAAACTGCTGTTTTTTGGTCGTTTAAGTGATTTTTCTAAGGGCGTTCCTGATACTATCAGCGCGGCAACACCTCGTGAGATACTTGAACTGCTCCAGCAAGATTTCCCTATTCTTGCGGCGGAACTTAGGGATCCTCATGTGCTGATAGCTGTTAACAAGACTATTGGTGACTGGGATTCGGAGTTGACAAATGGTTGTGAGGTGGCATTTTTACCGCCGGTAACTGGTGGTTGATCGGTGCAGTCAATGTCAATCATATATTTACAACTTTGGCAGGCGAGATTAGTAGCGGAAAATAATCCCTCATAAGACTTTATGGTTTGATCTATGACTGAAGTTCAGTCGGGTGAAAGATTGAGGTGGGGGAAACATTTCTTGACTACATTGCTAACTTTTTCATTAGCACCTCATTACCCGTGGCTCCTGCTCGCCGCGATTGCTTCAATGGCTATTTTATATTCGTCCGTCGGACACGGTGGTGCTTCAGGTTACCTCGGCGCAATGCTCCTCTGGGGCTTGTCTGCTGCGGAGATGAGGCCCGCAGCCCTTTTAATGAATATTACCGTTACTCTTTGGATCCTCACTCGCCTAAGGAACTTCGTTTCGGCGAGGCATGAGATCTTCTGGCCGCTAGTGATTGCGTCTGCGCCGATGGCATTTGTAGGGGGCGGCATTGATATCGATGGAGTCACATATAAGTACTTAGTGGCTGCAACGCTTATAGCGGCGGCGATCCGTTTGCTGACTGAGGCGGAACAGAGACCCAAAGTCGCCCGACCTTCTTCAAATATAGTATTTCTTGTTGGAGGAGGATTGGGCTTTCTCGCGGGCATTTCGGGGATTGGTGGTGGTGTGTTTCTTAGTCCGATCCTTATTATCTGTGGTTGGTGCAGTACTAGAGAAAGTACATTGATTGCGGCTGGGTTTATACTTTTGAACTCTGTCTCGGGTCTCGCGGGCTATATGCACAGTGGGCACGCTTTTCCAGTTGGAACAAGTTGGCTCGTTTTGGCGGCTTTTGTCGGCAGTGTTTTAGGAAGCGAATTGGCAGCCAAGAGAGCCTCATCAGAAGCGTTAAAGAAGATTTTATCCATTGTTTTACTGGTTGCTGCGGTAAAAATGGGATACCAGCTATTTGGCTCGAATATTTTAGCATCCTGATCGAACAAATGACTTTGGATTCAAGATCGTGATATGTTTTGGAAAAATAAATGGACATAAATGAATGAAAAACGATAGATAACTTAATGATTACAAGGCTTATTTTCACGCTTATCGGACTTTGGATATCGATACTGGGCACCGATTTTTTTCAAAAATTAACTTTTAATAATTTAAATGATCGGAAAGTTTTGGCGATGGTAAATCAGAAACCAATTACGGTGGCTCAAGCGGAAATTGGTTCAATGCATCTCTTTGGTCAAAGCTATGGTGATATGAGTGATCGCGAGCGTAATTCCTTGGTTCAGGTGCTGATTGATGAGGAGTTGCTCATCCAGAGGGGAGAGCTTTTGAAAATTCCTCGTCGGGATATAGGGGTTCGAAAGAGCTTGGTATCAGCGGGCATTCGCGACATTATCGGTGAATTCGAGGCACTCCCGGTATCTGAAGAAGCGCTAAGGGATTTCTTTCATGAGCACTCAGCTATCTTTGAGAAGCCAAAAAGGGTTGCACTTGATGTTATAGTTCTAACTGAGGAAGCAAGTGCCCAACGCGCGCAATCATTGATAGGAAAGGGATTCGGTTTAAGTGAAGTTGCAGAGACTTTGCGACTTAATTTTGTCATTCCACAAGACCTTCAAACGGTGCCAATAATTCATCGACAACTAGGAGCCAAAATCGCAAGTACCGCGGTAAAACTTCAGGAAGGAGAAATCTCCCCCCCGGTAAGAGGTTCTGAAGGAATTTATTATATGCAAATCACTGCATTTGAAGACACGATTTTGCCCTCGTTTGATGATGTTAGGCAATCTGTGAAGCAAGAATATAAGCGGCGCGGCAGAAATTTAGCGTTACGAAAAACACTTGATGCGCTCGCAAATGAAGCTGATATTGACGTCGATATTACTTTGGCGAGTCATTAATGATTAGGAAGACGAGTCGAAAGAGCCTTAATTCGTTAATTTTTCTTTTAATGACATCAACTTTTGGCCTACTCCTTGGGTTAACTAATACCGAAACAATTTCATTTTTCAGATCCATTGATGCAGGCCTAGTTGCAAAAATAAATGGTTCGGAAATCCGTCATGTTGACTACGAACAAGCCATCTCATTATTTGAAACGGATAGAAGAGCAAGAGCGTCAATTGAGGATAGAGAGATGATCCTTAGACGTTTGATTGAAGAAGAATTATTGGTTCAATATGCAATGGATCGTGATTTGTTGCGACTCGATATGAATGCTCGTCGGATTTTATTGCAATCCGTGATCGAGGGGTTAGCGGTTAACGATAGAACGCCAGGGGAGGACCGGAGTGGCTATATATCGCCAAAATTTGAGGATTATCTGTCTGAATTACGGAAGACGGCCGACATCCATTTGGAACCAAATCGATGAAGATTTCACTTTGGGTCAGCCCTATTCTTTTTCTATTTTCACTGGTGATGGCGCTACCCTCAGAGGCGCATAATCGAAGCCAATCTTTCTCTTCGTGGTCGTTTGAAGACAAAAATCTTTCTTTGCTCTTTAGCGTGAAGTCAATAGAGGCAACGAGACTACAGTCAATTTATGAACCAAATCTTGAGAGATCAATGGAGAAACATCTTCGGGAGACCATAAAAGTTAGGCAAGGAATTAGAGATTGCCCTCTCGAGGAAGTCCTCGAGCCTAATATAAAGGTTCTGAGTTCTGGGCAAATAGAAGCGTCAGCAACTTTTAACTGCCCTTTGAACCTATATTCATCCGCTTTAGAAATCGAAGTGGGAAGTTTTTTTGAAATTATCCCAAGTCATACACATTATGCACGTATTTTTGTCACAGATGCACTTCCACTGGAACATCTATTCACAGATAGCTCGCGTAGGCAGCAGTTTGATCTGCAAGGAATTCATTATAGCAATTCGTCGGCGAGGACCATTTTCAACTTCATCATTCTCGGTATTAAGCACATCCTGAGCGGTCCCGACCATATCATGTTTTTGCTAGCTCTTTTGTTAATGCTGCCCAGTTTCAGGGGATTGATTTGGTTGGTCACTGGTTTTACTCTCGGGCACAGTGTGAGCCTTTGTTTAGCGACCTTGGGCTTCTTTGTTCCGAGCAGTTTAAGAATCGAAGCTTTAATTGGTTTCACTATCGCGTTGGCGTCTGCAGAGAGTGTGGGGGCCCGACATGATGTGATGAGTAAAATAGCTTATGGCTCGATAGTTTTGTTGTGCCTCGTGATTTTTATAGCATGCTTTACGACTCATGAGGTCGCTATGTCCACCGTTAGCCTATTTGGCCTCATGATATTTTCGTGGAACTACCTTCATCTCAATGTTAACAATGAGGATCGCGTCAGAATCAAGGCGATAGTATGCCTCGTTTTTGGTCTCGTGCACGGGTTCGGGTTTGCATCTGGGCTTGGAGGAATTGGGTTGCCAAACGAACGGCTATGGGTGCCTATGCTCGGTTTCAACTTGGGTGTCGAACTCGGACAGCTTCTGATCATCTTTTTATCTTGGGTTTTTTATGTTGTGTTGAGTCGTCACGAGTCAACTCTGAGAGCAACTATAGACATGTCCTCCGGAATAATCTGCGGCATTGGAGTCTACTGGTTCGTGATTCGCAGTCTAGAACCGGTAGTTCTATAGACTGTAAATGGATTATCATGTCGCTTCCTTTGCACGGATTGGAGATACAAGGCGGCTATGAACTTTTCGAGATTACCGTGGGTGGCGGGTGTATTTCTCCTAGCAATCTTTCTGTTTCTTGCTGGCGCAGCGCCAGATGGCTTTTATAGAATCATCCCCGGGTATTTTTCTGACCCGAACCAGATGTGGGAAAAAACGCCACTCGATGTTGGAAAGGAGAGTGAGGCCGATCTTCCCAAGGAAGTGCTGGACCGAAGAGCTGCCAGTCGTGGCCGTCATAATAAGCAGATTCTGTTTGGGGATACCCATGTGCACACAACGAACTCAGCGGACGCATTTATGTATAGCCTGCCCATGATGCATGGTGCGAGTGGCGCTTATCCCCCTGCTTATGCTTGCGATTATGCGCGTTTTATTTCCCAGCTTGATTTTTACTTTTTAACTGATCATGCGGAGAGCTTCGTGCCAAGTCAATGGCGGGATTCGATTGAGTCCGTTCGCCAATGTAATCGTCTGGCCGGTGATCCGCTGAACCCAGACTTGGTGGCCTTTATCGGGTGGGAGTGGACTCAAGTTGGCGGGACTGCTGAAACTCATTTTGGGCATCATAATGTCTTATTTAAAGATGACAAACCTGAATTACTCCCCGCACGTCCAATCGCTGCCGCAGGCGTGGGCGTTGCCACCGTAGCGGCCCGATCATCTTCGGCACGCCAGCCAGCTTTGCTAGGCGTATTGGACCCTCGACACCGGGATTACTATTCCTCATATAACGACTGGATTATGCAAATGGCCTCCGTGCCTCCTTGTGATCAGGCAGTTCGGAGCCCAGATCTACCTTCAGATTGTTTTGAAACTGCTGCCACCCCCGGCGAATTGTTTGGCAAACTTGATGAATGGGGATTCGATAATATAGTGGTGCCTCATGGGACCGCTTGGGGTTTTTACAGTCCACCTAATTCAAGTTGGGAACATCAACTTACTCGAGAAGATCACGACGAAGATAGAGTCAGCCTTATCGAAGTTTATTCAGGTCATGGTAATTCTGAACCGTTTAGGGACTTTGCTTCGCGTGTTAAAAACGATAAGGGTGATTGGGTCTGCCCGAAACCTCAGGCCAACTATTTACCCAGTTGTTGGCAAGCTGGCGAAATAATTCGTGATCGCTGTTTACGCGAAAAATTTTCAGCTGAGGAGTGTGATGCTCGAGCAGCCCGTGCTCGCAAGAACTTTGTCAATGTTGATGGCATTTATGGTCATATGACAGTTCCGGGTGCAACTGCAGAGGATTGGATCGACTCGGGTCAGGCACGAGATATATTTCTACCTGCCTTTAACTATCGCCCAAAAAAATCTGTGCAGTATGGATTAGCAATCAGAAGTCAGGAGGATGCTGAACATCCGTTACGAAATCGTTGGGGCTTCGTGGCCTCTACTGATACCCATTCTGCTCGGGCCGGCCACGGTTTCAAGCAAATCCAGCGACTCAACAGCACTGATGCTACCGGCGTTCGTGACTCTTTTTGGGGTAAAGTTTTTTCGAGTAGCGCAAAGCTCAGTGGTTACTCGGCGGAGTCCTTGACAGCGGATGAGATAGATCCGAGTTCTGCAAAGCTCTTTGCATCTGAATTTGAGCGCACCACATCATTTTTGAGTGTGGGTGGCCTTGCCGCAGTGCATTCGACCGGGCGGGATAGAGACTCAATTTGGGACGCAATGAAAAGAAGAGAGGTTTATGGTACAAGCGGTGCCCGAATCTTACTGTGGTTTGATCTGGTGAGCCAAGAGGTAAATCATCCGATGGGCAGTGCAGTCTCAAGCAAATCCAATCCGACATTTCGCGTAAAAGCTATGGGTTCTTTTAAGCAGCTACCTGGCTGCCCAGAATTTGTGGTAAATGCACTTGAAAGACGGCATCTTGAAAAAATGTCTCTAGGAGAGTGTTATCACCCATCGGAAGACCGTTATGACATTCTTTATATTGAAGTAGTGAAAATTCTTCCTCAAAATTTCGATGGCGAAGATGTACCTTCCCTTATCCAAGACAAGTGGCGGGTATTTGAATGTGTTCCCTCGATTGACGGCTGCAGTGTAAACTTTACTGATCCTGAGTTCGTGCATCAAGGTCGAGATGCTGTTTACTATGTGCGAGCGATCGAGCAACCAGTCCCTACTATTAACGGAGGGAACTTGAGGGTAGACTTCGATTCAAATGG
>CAJWMT010000053.1:0-16997 GCA_913044275.1 uncultured Cellvibrionales bacterium | reverse complement strand
CTTAAAGCCCATTAAGTCGACCCAAAGATGCAGCGCTTTCTCAAGATTTGCAACGCCTAAGGTAATTGTTTGCCATCTTTCTAACATAGGTCATATTTTAAAGAAAATCACAAGCTCTTTCTCGAGATCTCGAAAAATATTCGTAAATTTAGTAAATGTTTCCCGGAAACCCGCTTTCTTTCGTCTATGTAAGAAAAAATAATCCTCTAGGTTTTTAGTTTCTTGGTTAGATGTCGATATGGTAGATAGGTGGTTTCCTAAATTTAATTATGCTAACCAAGCAGTATAAAAAAGAGTTCTAGGATGACTAAAATAGCGGCTCTCATGCTTTCTCTTGCGTTGCTTTCTGCTTGCAGCGATCTAGCGGAAGATCCTATTGTCCCACCTAGGGATTGGGAGAGTTCTAATTACGTGCAACAAAATGATGACACCGAGATGTCATATCTATATTGCCCTGTCTATGACAATATGTTGGATACTTTCAAAACCCACCTTATGGAGATTGAGAGCCTGGCTCCCGCTAATATCGGAAAGTGGAGTTTTGTTGCTGTTACGAATCAAATGAACAGCCGGCATTTGATGGCGCACGATTTATGGGATGTAACACCGGTCTCTGCTAGCACGGGAAACTACTATGCTGGGTTGCTCGAATCGTCTGACCTAGACTCCTACTCTGGTTGGGGTTACCTTGAACGTTCAAGGTTTTGTGGCATTGACCTTTTGGCGCGCATTACTATAGACAGAAACTCGCTAGATCTTGAGGTGAAAACCGAGGTGGCGCGCGATATTAGTCGTGCAGAGAGCACCGATCGTGGCGAACATCACCCCCACTTTACATGTGATGATGTGGAGTGGCACTTTAGGACCATTGGGAAAGACGTGAATGCCGCTACTACCTGTAAGATAGTTCCAGATAAAGCTTCTTTTGATCAAGAGAAAAAATTGAGCCAAGCCGAGTCCATGGGACGCGCAGAGAAAACACTGAAGATGAATGAAAGGCAGGCGATCAAAGTGTCATCTGGATCGAATACAAATGCAAGCGATTTATCTAATGCAGCCAAAACACGTATTTAGCTTCCGATAATTTTCGAGTTTCAAACGTTTTTAAGAGCCGAGAATTGTTTGTCAGTTAAGATTCGTCATCGACGTCTTGTCAAACTGCAGCGCAGAGAGGCGCCGGTAAAGTGGGCTTTGTGAAATAAGCTGTTCATGTGTGCCTTCACCAATCATCTGCCCATTATCAACTAATACTATCTTATCTGCGTGCATGACGGTTGCTAGACGATGGGCAATGATGAGCGTGGTCCTCCCCTTCATGAGCTTGGAAAGCGCTCTTGTAATTCCATGCTCGCTTTCTGCATCTAAAGATGAGGTAGCCTCGTCAAGTAAAAGAATGTCAGGGTCTTTAAGAAATACTCGAGCGATTGCAATACGTTGGCACTGTCCACCGGACAAGGCGCCACCTTGCTCTCCTATATCTGTTTTATAACCATTGGGTAATGAAGTAATAAAATCATGGGCCTGTGCAGCTTTGGCAGCTGCTTCGATCTCTTCCTGACTTGCAGATGGGAGGCCATATGCAATGTTATGTTGCACTGTGCCGCTAAAAATCGTCAACTGTTGACGGACGACCCCAATTCGCTGACGAAGGTCGTCAAGTTTAAAATCTTTCAGGCTCATGCCCCCAATAATTATTTCGCCAGAGCCTGGGTCATAAAAGCGCTGGATAAGGTCAAAAAGTGTGGATTTCCCTGCGCCCGATGGCCCTACAACTGCAACGACCTGACCGGGCTCGATTATCAGAGAGAAATTTTGGATTGCAGGGGTCGAGGGGGATGAGTCGTAATTAAACGTTACCCGTCGGAAGGCCAGCTTAGCGGAGCTCAAATCTGTACTTGCGTTTTGGCTTAGTGGACCTGACCTGATCATATTCTGGGCGTGTAAAAGTTCGACTAATCGATCTGCTGCCCCAGCCGCTCGCTGAAGGTCTCCGAACACCTCGGATAGTGTCGCCACGGCCATCGCTATCAGCACGGCATAGAATAAAAAGGCGCCCAAATCACCTGCGCTCATAGAACCGTCTATGACTGCCCCGCCTCCCATCCAGATCAAGGCTGACAGGGCGGCAAACAGAGCAAGAATGACGACGCCGTTTAGTAAAGAGCGTTGTCTAATTCGACCTAAAGCGATTTCAAAGGCCCGTTCGACCTCGTGGCTAAAAGCGACTCTTTCATGAGTTTCTCTTGTGTAGCTCTGGACAACCTTTATTTCACGGATTATTTCTCCCGCGTAGCTACCGACATCCGCGAGAGAATCTTGACTTTTTCTAGAAAGCGTTCTTACTCTACGACCCAATATTACGACCGGTATTAATAGAGATGGGACAGCAACAAGTACGATTAATGCTAGTTTTGCATCTGTTACTACCAGCATTATCAGTGCGCCAATAAAGGTTACTGAGCTCCTGAGGGCTAGCGATAAACCGCTTCCGATTATGGACTGAAGCAATGTCGTATCTGTTGTCAGTCTTGCTGCGATGGTTCCGCTATCATGGGTTTCGAAAAATCCCGGATGTAACCCGACCACATGTTTGAAGACCGCCCTTCGAATATCGGCGCATACTCGTTCGCCTAACCAAGAAATCATATAGAACCGTGTGTAGGTTGCCAGGGCCATCACAACAGCGAGACCGCTGCAGATTAGTATGGCGCCATTTAAATAATCCAGAGATTGTGCAACTAGACCTTCATCGATCAGATATTTCAGACCCTGTCCCATACCAATGGTGCATGTCGAGGTAATGAGCAATGCGAATAGAAAAATGGTCATTTGAATTTTATAGGGTAGAAGGAAACCAGAGAGTTCCTTTAGCATTGGATAGGGCGGTTGAGAAAGTTGTTTCATTTTATCCAACTAGTTTTCGCGTTGAACGGTAATTGGTTCAATTTTTAAAAGGAGCACTGGTTGATAGATCCAATGTCCTACTTTGCTCATTTGACCGGCTTAATTTAAGCAGAGTTGATCAATATCGGTTCTATCAGTTACGATAATTATAGTTTATCGGTCTGACAAATGTTTGGTATAGTTTGATTCCATGAAAAAAATTGCGGCGATTGTCATGAAGTGCTGGTTTGCATTTTTTGCTGTTGGTTGCGCCCAATTGGCGCCAATTTCGGGAACAGAGATTGATCAAAAATATCCCAATCGCCTTGATTTTCAAATGATACAAACAGAAAAACAATTTAGCGACAGATTTTGTTGCGCCGATAGCGGCGATGTAATCATGGCAGACAAGCACTATTTTTTTCGCCGCTAGTATCTCTGATAGACTGTAAGCTCGAAAAGACTGCTCTCATTCCCGATCTAGAATGGATGCATTAATCGCTAATGATATTTCCCTATTGAGTTCCCAATTTGGTTGCTGAACCATTATGACCGCTGCTATACCAGTCGCCGGCTCAGCCCATGTCAACGTTCCTGTGGCGCCAGCCCAATATAGTGCGCCTCGACTCATCGGCAGGTGAGCAACTTCGGGATCAAGCACTACCGATACCGTATATCCAAACCCGAGGCCTGATGATTTACCTTTTGACTCTTTGCTCCAAAGATCGCCAACGTGGTTAGCTGACATCATTTTAAAAGAGCTCTCGTCTAAAATCTTACGACCCCTAAAGGTCCCTCGGTTGGCAAGCATTTGTTCAAAATGAAGAAGGTCTTTTGCCGTGGACGCAAGCCCTATTGAGGCTGAAAAATAAGAAGTGTCTATTTTGTTCCAACCCCCTTTATCGTTTGGGATGTCTAGAAGTCGTGGATATTCGTCTGAAGGAATATTCCAGTATGTATCTCGCATGTCCAGAGGATCAAAAATGTTTTCAATTACAAATTCGTTAAAGGGTTGACCTGAGGTGATTTCGATTATTCTGCCCACGACATCCAATCCGATAGTCCCGCTGTACATCCATCGAGTTCCGGGTTGGAAATCAAGAGGCCCCGAGGCGACCTCATCAATGAAAGAAGCAAGCGTTTTTTCGTGGAGCAGAACTTCATCATTCGTTCCGAGCATTGCTTTGTTCCAATCAGCAACAGCAGTCCCCAGTCCCATTGCTGCAAGCCCTGCTGTGTGTGTCAAAAGGTCATGTACTGTAATTGGACGGTCGGCAGGGACTAGTCGATGCTCGGGCACATGCCAATTGAATCCATCTGTAAACCTAAACCAAATTCTGTCCAGCATACGAGTGAAAAAGCCTGAGTCGTTATCCATGGTTGATGCCCAAACGTAAGCTGGGCTTATGTCTCTGGTTTGCGGTTCATCGAGCACCGCTACCGGAATGTTCTTGAAGCCCGGTATATATTTCTGCACTAAATCACTGGGTTTAAAGTATCCGCGCTCCATAGCTATCATAGCTGCTACGCCCAGAACGGGTTTTGTTGATGAAGCCAGATGGAACAGGGCATCTGATTTTAAAGCCTCCTGAGTATCAACGTTAAAAAATCCCCGAGCTTCAAAGTAAACCGTTTGTTCATGACGGCTCACCGCCACCACGGCTCCTTGGATAGCTCCATCATCGACATGTTTCTCAATTATTTGGTTCAGTTGGGAAAGAGTTTCAGTGGACATTCCTACTACTTCCGGTTTCACAAGAATCGGACCATTCGGCTGTGCCATAAGGATTTGGCTAAACAGGAAAGCAATTCCAAAAACAAGAATTAAAAATTTCTGCATAAATTTAAACATATTGTTTCTCCAACAATAAACCATATACTTACAAAGAATGGGTTGGCCTGAGTGACTTTTTTGAACTCGAAGGTGATGTTCAAAACAGCACGATAAGTTTTTTTATCACAACGCGGGTGCATTAAATCTTTCTCTTCACCCGTAACCCTCCCCTAGATATCCCGATAGGGGAATATATTAAGTTTACTGAGCCTTTGGTGCGATTCGTTAGGTTCGTTTACCATTAAGTTCATATTCACCAACACTTTTTCGATGGCGTCCTGTTGTTCTTGGGTTTGCCATATAGGAGACACCGTTGGTGTGCTTCAAAGAAGAGATGAATTTATCGTCTTTGAGATGTCTATGGGAAGTTCTTTTGTGGGTTGCTGAACCATTATCACGACTGCGAGACCCGTTTGTGGCTCGTTCCAAGAGATTGTGCCGGCCGCACCTGCCCAGCCAAAAGCACCCTTGCTTTTGGGAATTAGAGCTGCGTTCGGATCAAGGGTCACCGAAACTGCATAACCAAAACCCTCACCTCCTGCTTTTCCTTTTCCAGCCGAGCTGAAGAGATCTCCCACATGATTGGTAGACATGAGATCTACCGAATCAGCCGAGATCAACCTGTGACCGCGAAAAATGCCTTTGTTAAGCAACATCTGTTCAAAATGCAGAAAGTCTCGAGCAGTACTTATCAATCCCACAGATCCAGAGTAGTATGAGGATTTTGCGGGCACACTCTTTGATTTACCTTTTTTATTCTTTCCCATGTCACTGATTACTACCACTCGGGAAAGTTTATCTGTTGGCGGTATGTTCCAGTGAGTATCTTGCATATCAAGAGGCTCAAAAATATTTTTTTGCACGAACACGTTGAAGGGTTGGCCTGATGTAAGTTCAATAATCCGTGCGACGACATCCAGCCCAATGAACGGGCTATACATCCAACGCGAGCCTGGCTGAAAGTCAAGAGGCCCATGCGCGGCTTTATTAATGAGCGATTCAAGCGTCTCGTCAGCCATTGAGTCGACACTCTTATTAGAAATTTCGGCTCCCCATTTTGACACTGCAAATCCCAGTCCGTATGTGCCTAATCCTGCAGTATGAGTGAGTAAATCATGTATTGTGACTGGACGATCGACTGGAACTGTCCTGTGCGCGGGCACGTGCCGAATGAATCCATCCGTAAAACTGAACCAAATTCTATCGAACAATCGAGTAAAAAGTCCTACATCACTACTTTCTGGTGGCGCCCATACATACGCCGGGCTAATATTTCTATTTTTTGGTTCATCAAGCACGGCCACCTGAATCTCCTCAAAAGCCGGCATATACTTGTGAACAGAATCGCTCGGCTTAAAGAGGCCACGCTCCATCGCTATCATTGTGGCGACTCCAAGCACTGGCTTCGTTGATGACCACATCTGAAACATACTATCGCGTTGCATCTCTATTCCACTTGACCGATCAGAATTGCCATGTGCTTCGAAGTAAACTAACTTGCCATAACGACTCACAGCCACTACAGCTCCTTGAATTTTCTCATCGACAATGTATTTGTCGATCAGCGAGTCCAATTGAAATAATCTATCGCTCGACATATCAACCGCTTCAGGTGTTGAAAAGGCTATGTTATCTGTGTCTACAGGGAGTGACATCAGAATTGGACTTAGCGTGGCAACGAGTGCGATTAAAAAGGTTTTGTATGTGAAAGCGTTCAAGATCTTTCCTCAAAGTATAATAGGAATTTTTTTGTCTTTCAGAATGACGCGCTATCATTAAGATACTTTAGATCACGTCGATCTTATTAAGTTTAGGAGCATTTGTGAAATTTAGCATGGGGAGAGGATTGTTAGAATAGTCAAGCATAATCAATTCGTTTTTTTCACCCAAAATTAGATCAGTGAGTTGATTGTCAGAGCAATCGAGCTCTCTCAAATCAGGCATATGCGAAACATCAAGCTCCTCAAGTAAGTTACCAGAACAGTGAAGTTTGCATATCGCAGCAGCATTCGATATTTCTATTGCTATCAGTTTATTGTTTCTACAATCTAACTCAGTAAGCACAGGCATTGTTGTAAATTTTAGTTCTGAAATCATATTTCCCCAACATACAAGTTGCCTCAGGTTAGATAAATGAGAAACATTGAGATTATGTAGGTTGTTTTTGGAGCACCAAAGGTACTCAAGTTTCGGCGTTGCTGATAAATCTAATGTGTCGATTTGATTATGATCGCAAAAAAGTGCGATCAGCTTTGGCGTATGACTTAGATCTAAAGTTTTTAGTTCATTGTGCTCGCAAACTAACTCTTCTAGATCTGGATAGGGAGATAAATCAAGCTCGTTAAGCCCTTCGCCCGATACATCTAGCTTGTCAATGCTCAAATGCATATTCATCAGTCCTTAGTTGATGACGGCCCGTTACCCCTCGCTTTCAGATTAGATGCTGCTGGTCTTTTCATGATTTCAGGTACCTTAAATGGCATAAATTGACTCATAGCGCGCGCGAGGTAAAGTAAGATTTTATTTCTCCGGTACCAGCTTAGCATATCGAGTTCTCTGAAAGCCGCATCGTACCCGATAGAAAATAATTCGTCATAGCGTTCTGTATTATCTCTCAGACTAAAATCGCTTAGGTCCATGGCTATCAAAAGATTCGCATCCCTCAATTGATTCTTTGTATGCTGATTTACGGCGATCTCAAACGCATTTCTTATAATATCCAGGGCGTGACTTGGTTCGGATTGAGAATTAACACTGTATATATGGCTCGCTATGATAAAATCTGCACCCATCATCTTTAGTGGCTGAATTGGCACATTTTGTAATAATCCCCCGTCTACGAGCGTTCGGCCCCCAATGCTGACGGGAATATATATGCCGGGTATGGCCGTCGATGCGCAGACCGCGTCGGCTAAGGATCCTCGCGTTAACGAAACGACCTCACCGGTTTTTATATCGGTTGTAACAATGGCGAGTGGGATGCTGGCATCCTCGATGTTAACTGGTCCAATTTGTTCCAGAAGCAGTTGCTTGAGTGAGTCTGTTGAAAAAAACCCCGTTTTCGCCAATTTAAAATTGGTTACCTTGGAAAAAGTTAGGCCCCTAGCCAATTGATCTATCGTCTCTAGATCGAGCCTGAATGCGTAAAGAGCAGCTGCTATTGCGCCTGCACTTGTTCCAGCGATGAAATCGATGTCCACCCTAGCATCTTGGAGTGCTTTCAGCACGCCGACGTGCGCTATGCCTTTCGCTGCGCCGCCACCCAGAGCCAATCCAATCTTTGTTTTAAAAGCAATCATCTGGAGTCTTCTACATCATCGATGACGAGGTTTAATTTCAAGTCATTCCAGAACGAATGCGTTGGATTGTTATTTTTTTTATCTTTTATCAAAACCCTTGGCCATTCAGTTGTGTAGATGGGCTTGCGAGGCACCTTCTTCGCAGTGGTAAACCTAAATTCAGATCATTTTAAGAAGCTCTATATGGCTCAATATGCTCGATTATATTTTGGATGAGCTGACAGTGATCAGTTAACCCTAAAGTATGCTGTTCAAATATGATTCGATTTGATTTCTTCCGTCTTTTGGAGCGAAGCGTTTTATTAGTGTTCCCGATTTGTCTATCACGAACTTGGTAAAATTCCATTTTATTGCTTGTGTGCCCATAATGCCGGGAGATTTGTCTTTTAAGTACTTAAAGATGGCCGAAGCATTGGCACCATTAACATCCACCTTGTCGAATATCTTGAAAGTTACGTTGAAGTTTATATCACAAAAAGATTTGATATCGTCGTTGGACCCTGGCTCCTGATTGGCGAATTGATTGCATGGAAATGCTAACACTTCGAGACCATGCTGCTTATAATCATCATACAATGATTGCAACTCTGAGTATTGAGGAGTAAAACCGCATTTGCTAGCCACGTTTACAATCAATAAAGTTTTGCCCTTATACTGATCTAGACGAACGGAGTTTAAATCGATATCGTTTACTTCTAGATCATAGAACCCTTTCATACAAAATGTCCTTATAAAAATATAATGCAATAACGCATTATATTCCAAAATCGCCACGTGATAACTCCCAATCTTTTGGATCGGAGACATGAAATCAGAATAGCGCCAATGAAAACAGCAATTCGTCAACAGAGTTTAGGAGAACTGCATGATCGTCTTTAGATGGTGGTTTGTCGGAATTGGAATTTTTGTTTTGTCGGTCAATGTCTTTTTGCTTCTGGATGAACATATTAAACAAAATATTGCCGATGGGCTGCGGATGGAGGCAAATGCCCTGATTAATGAATTGTTGACTGAACCCGATTCCTTTTTATTGTCGGGCTTCAACTCAATTAATGGTTTTAAGGAACCCATTCCTCTTAGTTTTGAGCATGTTTCGGTGGACGAAAAAATTGAGAAGTGGATTGTTGAAAGTGATACAAAAGCACTATTAATCTATAAAGAAGGTAGGATTTTGTATGAAACATATTCCCCGGAATCAGACAGAGGGAGATCTATTAATGGTATGTCAATGGTGAAAAATATTATCGCGATACTTATTGGTATAGCCATTGATGAAGGACGCATTTTATCAAAACACGATGATGTAAGACTGTACCTCCCCGAGGTGACTCTTGAAGATGGAGAGACACTTTCTATCAGAGACTTGCTCAATCACAAATCAGGGATAAAGGAAAATCCATTTTCCATTTATTCAACTCTGAAAGGTCAAACCCTAGAGGAGGGGATTACCGCTTTTATCTTTGCTAGTGACAGGGAATTCAGTTACAAAAATACAAATTATCATATTTTGAGTCTTGTACTAACTCGTATTTATCAGAAACCGCTTAGCAAAATAATTGAGGAGAAACTTTGGCAGCCCCTTCAGCTTTCGGAAGGGAGAATAATCGATAGCGCAGGATACTGTTGTTTGTTTGCCACGGCTCGCAGTTGGTTGGCTTTAGGTCAATTATACCTCGACGAGGGGCGCTATAAAGCCACCCAGATTGTATCGAATGAGTGGATCGATAACATGCTGACTGATAAAGAATATCCAGATCGATTCTTTGTTCAAGCCACTGGTAGAACAGTGGGAAACAGCTATGGGTATCATATCTATCATGGGCTCCACGGGCATCCGGGCTATTTTTGGATTGAGGGAATGGGGTTGCAGGTGCTACTGATTAACCCGGAAGCAAAAATAATTATCGTCCGGCTGGGAGGAATTCCTGCATGGTATCGTTCTACTAGTAATCGCAGTGATCAACACTTGTTGGCAGATCTTTTAAAAGTAGTTGCCGAGGGATAGTGCATTTGCACCCTTTTGTGGCAACATTTGGTTCATGCGAAAGTATACATTGACCATGTTTTTTAGGAGATTGTTCTCGTTTTAGGAAATTTTTTCTGTGACAATGATCCAGTTGTAAAGGGAAGTAAACTATGAATGAAGAGGAAACAAGCCCAGATAAACACGACAACACTTTTCTGGGGCATCCAAGGGGCTTATATGTCCTCTTCTTGACAGAGATGTGGGAGCGTTTTTCATATTATGGTATGCGCGGCCTGCTGGTCGTGTATCTTACGCAACATTTTTTATTTTCAGACGACAAATCCAGCTATCTATATGGCACCTACACCGCATTAGTCTATGTAATGACCGTCGTAGGCGGTGTATTGGCGGATCGCTATCTCGGGGCACGGAAAGCCGTTACTTTTGGCGCCATATTACTGACGCTAGGGCACTTGGGTATGGCATTTGAGGGAACTGGTTCAAGGCAGTTAGTAAATTATGGTGGAACCGACTATCAGATAATCCTAGATGGTCGAGGAGGAAACGCGCGTCAGCAGATTGTTACTGCTCAAGGCATGTCATACATCACATTTTCTGATAGCGAAATGAAAATCGAAGCTGCCGAGGTTGTTGGCTTGCCAACTACGATTGAACGGAATCAGCTTAAGTTTCGAATTGAAACCGAATCGTTTTATCTAAATGCGCTGTATCTGTCACTCGCGCTTATCATTGCGGGTGTAGGCTTTCTAAAAGCCAATATCTCAACCATTGTGGGTGCGCTCTATGATTTTGGTGACACCCGTAGAGACTCGGGTTTTACGATTTTTTACATGGGTATAAATCTTGGTGCATTCCTTGCGTCAATCTTTTGCGGCTACTTAGGAATTGTGCATGGTTGGCGATATGGCTTCGGCCTCGCTGGTGTTGGAATGCTGCTTGGACTATTTATATTTATTAAATATAACAGTATTTTGGAGGGTAAATCTGAACCACCTTCTGCAGATAAGTTACGACAAACGGTTGTTTGGTTTATAAATGTTGAGTGGCTTTGTTATCTATCAGGGATTGGTATAGTGGGCCTGTCAATGTTCCTGGTTATGAATGAAGAATTGGTTGGAGGGATACTAGGGCCGCTAGGTGTCTTGATGCTCATCTTTATGGTGGGATACGCCTTAGTCTCATTGGAAGGCCTAGAGAGATCTCGAATGTTTGCCGCTATGTATTTTATTTTGGCTCAGATCCCGTTTTGGGCGCTGTTTGAGCAGGCTGGATCATCATTGAACTTGTTTACCGCTCGTTTAGTCGATCGAGTCATATTAGGCTGGTCCATTCCGGGACCGGTATTTCAATCTCTTAACGCGGGGTTCATATTCCTATTCGCACCCCTAATGGCATGGCTTTGGATCCGCTTGGCGAAAAAAAATCTAAATCCTTCTACGCCCGTAAAATTTTCGTTAGGTGTGGCAATGGCTGGACTTGGTTTTTTAGTTTTAGTGGCAGGTATGAAGGGATCAGGAACGGCTGCGCTGACCCCCGTATTGTTCATTTTTCTCATCTACTGGATTCACACAATAGGAGAATTGATGGTGTCACCCGTTGGTCTTTCCGTGGTCACCAAGTTGGCTCCCGCTAATATGGTGGGTATGACTATGGGGGCTTGGTTTTTATACAGCGGTATATCTAATTTCCTCGCCGGCATTATCGCCCGTTCTACTGGAGCCGAAACTATAGGAGGTCAGATTACAAACATAGCAGTTGCAAAAGCTGGTTATATCGAAGTCTACAGCCAAGTAGGATTTATCGCTATAGGAATTGCGGTTGCAATGCTAATAGTTTCTCCATTGGTTTCGAAAATGATGCATGGCGCAGATTAGTAAGATCTGAGCTGCGCCAAAATACTAAAAAATTGTAATCTCATCTAGACAAAACCGAACTTTGAGTGACTGGCCAACTGCTTTGTCGACGTCCGGTGATGTGTCGCAAACTACATTCTGCTGATCGGGTAACTCAAGGACATAACTTTGAGTCCTTCCATGAAAACTTTTTTCAACGATTTTCAACGCATGACTTCCCTCGTTATCGCTAATAACCGAATTCGGTCGGAGTAATAATTTAACGCGTTGGCCAAATTTATCTGTTTCCAGATGTGCCGGAATTCTGCCCAGCCCTAATCCGAGGTTACCATCCGAATCAAGATCTGCGCTGACCACACTGCCAAGACCAAGAAACTCCGCCGCGAATATTGTGGTTGGATATTGAAAAAGTTTTTTTGGATTACCTTTTTCTTGAATTCTGCCGGAATTAACGAGTATGACCTCATCGCTCATGATAAAAGCTTCGTTTTGGTCATGCGTTACCATGAGAGTTGTAACATCGTTTTGCTTTAATAGTTTTCGCATTTCTCGGATTAGACGGTTTGTGTTCTCCATATCGAGACTCGCGAAGGGTTCATCTAGGAGAAGTATATTTGGGTTGGGTGCCATGGCACGTCCGAGGGCGACGCGCTGCTGCTGGCCAATAGACAGCTCATGGGGATACCTGTGTAAGACCTCTCGCAAGTTAACTAGATCGAGCATCTCCTCTATACGCTCCGTGCGTTTTTTAGTTGCCAGATGATGGAGGCCAAAGTCGATATTGTCTCGGACGTTAAGATGGGGAAAAAGTGCAAAATCCTGAAATACCATTCCAACTGCTCTTTTTTCAGGAGGCAAACAGAACTGCTTCGTGCTGATTTTTTGATCTTTAATCTGTATATAGCCACTTGATACTTTGTTAAAACCGGCTATCGCCCGCAAAATAGTACTCTTCCCCGATGCAGATGGACCCAGAATGCAGGCTATCTCTCCGGGAGATAAAGCAAAGGTTATGTCGTTGACGGCCAACGTTTTATCCCGATGTACGGTGACATTTTCAAGTATCAACTGGTTATTCATTCGAAATCTGTTGTTTTTCTATGGTTCTAAGAATACATATTATCGGCAGTAGTCCAATTACTACAATGGTCAAGGCGGGGAGGGCAGCATCCATGAGTCTTTCATCGGAAGCAAGTTCGTATGTTCGAACGGCAAGCGTGTTGAAATTGAATGGCCTCAGAATCAGTGTGGCTGGCAGTTCTTTGAGCACGTCCACGAATACTAGTATGAATGCTGTAATTAAACTAGGTCTAAGCAGTGGCAAATGAATTTGCTTGGTTACCCGCAATCGGGAAGCACCAAGACAGTATGCTGATTCATCGATATTCGGTTTGATGGAACTGAGCCCTGATTCAACTGTTTGAATCGATACAGACAAAAATCTAACGATGTATGCGAATATGAGCAAACTGAGACTGCCACTTACTACTAGGCCGATGGATCTTTGCAACCATGCTGAGGTTAAAAGATTTAGTTGATTGTCGATCCATCCGGCCGGAATGAGCACTCCTACAGCAATGACAGCACCCGGGACGGCATAACCAAGTTTTGCAAATTCAACCTGAGCGTTTGATAGCTTTGAATTTGAATTGCGGTTCGTGATGGAGAGCAAAACAGCAACTATAACGCAAAACAGAGCGGAAACTGATGCCAGCAGAAAGCTGTTAGATGCAAGTTGAAGGAAAGAAGTCGTGATGTTGTCGCGCCAGTGGCCAGCAGCCCAAATCAGCAATTGAATAGAAGGCAGCAGGAAACCAATCATAACCACAAAGCAGCAATAAAAACATGCAAAAGCTGCTCTCGAGCGTCGAAGTTCAATCCTTTTTGGTTTATCACGAAGCTCATTCTTGTAGAAACGCAGCTTTCGTCTTGATTCCTTTTCCAGAAGGATGAGTGAAAATACAAAAAACATCATCAATGCACTAAGCTGCGCTGCTGATGTAAGATCTCCCAACCCATGCCATGTTCGGATCACACCAGTGGTAAGCGTATTTACCCCGAAGTAAGCAACTGTGCCAAAGTCTGCAAGGGTTTCCATCATCGCCAAAGTTATGCCAGCAAAAATGGCAGGCCGTGCCATTGGAAGAGACACAGAAATAAATGTGCGCCAGTATCCATGACCAAGGTTTCTTGACGCTTCCAGAATTGCACCTGCTTGATTTTCAAATGACAACCTTGCTAACAAGTAGACGTAGGGATAAAGAACGAGTGATAGCATGCATATTGCACCCCCCAATGATCTGATCTCAGGAAAAAAATAATCCCCATAGGACCAATCAAACATCAATCTGAGGTGGGTTTGCACAGGTCCCGAAACATCAAGCAAACCGGTATAGGTATAGGCTATTATGTAAGCAGGCATTGCCATCGGTAGCAGAAGAACCCAGGTTAGGGTTCTTCGCCCTGGAAATTGACAAATAGTCACCAGCCAAGCTGAACTGACCCCTAAAATAGTGGTCCCTGCTGCAACGCCCAGCATCAAGCTCAAAGAGTTGGTGATATAAGTAAGTAGCACTGTGTCTAAAAGGTGAACCCAAATAGATCCAAATGGCTTAGATATGCTTGAGATCACGACTATGATTGGAAAGACTAGCAAGATCGAAATTAAACTAGTCCCTAAAGATATCCATTCGAATGAGCGCCAAGAAGCTCGATTGCTATAACTGTTTGAGGTTATTCCCAACCGGCACGGTCCATCGCAAGTATCGCGTCAGAATTATGAAGGCCCAATAGAGTCATATTTATTTGATCGGCTTTGAATCCTCCCCACTTTTGCAGAACCTCATGTATGTCCGCTTCAGGTATAATTGGGTATTCGTTATTCACTTCGGCATACCATTGCTGACTATCAATTGTAGTTAGAAATTCAAGCAATCTAGCAGCGAGTTCTGGGTTTTTCGACGATTTGGTTACCCCGGCCCCTGAAATATTAATGTGCGTACCTCTATCTTCTTGGTTTGGCCAGTGAAGAGCCACCTGGTTAGCGGCGTCTCTTTCCTTTGCATCTCTTGACCTGAGCATTCCAGCGAGATAGTAGCTGTTGACAATAGCCACATCGCACTGGCCGGTTGAGACGGCTTTGATCTGATCTCTATCGCCACCGGAGGGCTGCCTGGCGAAGTTATTTGTAAATGCCTTGAGCCATTCTTCAGTTTCCGATACGCCTCGGGTCGCGAGCATGCTGGCAACAAGCGATTGGTTATATATGTTTTCCGAGGACCTAATGCATATCCTGTCTTTCCATTCCGATGATGATAACGATTCATAGGTGTTTAGCTGATCAGGGGTCACTCGGTCTTTTGCATATATGATTACCCTGGCTCTGATGCTCAGGCCAAACCATTCCTTTGTTGGGCTTCGAAGATGGCTTGGAACCGTTTGTTGAAGGATTTCCGAGTTTACAGGCTGAAAGACGCCCATCTGCTGAGCTCTATGTAATCGACCTGCATCCACTGTGAGAAATATGTCAGCTGGTGAATTAACGCCCTCGGCTTTCAGACGGGCTAAAAGAGCATCGCCTTTGGCAGTAACAAGGTTAATTTTCACATTTGTTGTCTCACTAAAGCGATCAAGGAGAGGTTTTATAAGGTGCTCTTTTCTTGCGGAGTAGACGTTTAATTCATCCTCGGGAAGCACTTTTGATGCACTCATTGAATTAACATCTAGCGCCACAAGCATAGTTGCTAAGCATATCAAGTAAATAGGATTTTTCATCAGGAACCACGATGCTTTGTTTTTGATAATGGTTATTATTATTATCTGAGTTAAAAAAGCAACTCTCACTTATATTTGCTAAACTTTGTTATCGCTGCAATGATGACCGAATTTAGAATAGTGAATCAATATTTGACTGGCAAGCTCGTTGTAATCATGAGTCAGTCACTATGCATTCCATTGCTGACGGCTTACATTAGTATCTAAGATTGCAACGTTTACAGTCTCTCCATAGGGAATTTCTGTATGTGTCAATGATTGTTAATCGCAGAGGTCTTTGATGCTATTATATGAAACCTTATTTGGATGCTATGGGGCATGTGGTTGTATCATGGATGTGGTTAGCGCAAGGTGTTGCCGCTTTGGATAGAGAATCAAGGCAAATTACAAGATAAGAACTTCTACCCAGTAAAACTTTCTGTCGTGACTTTTTTTAACGGTATGAGTTGCCTAAAATAAAGGCGAAGCCCCACTTGGTTAATGGACTTGATAATACGTGCTAAAATTTGTGGTTTGAACAGTTTACCGGGCACTGATTTACAGATGCCATTTGCAGAACATCTCGGTGAGACCAGTTAGCTGCGTTTACTGATGATCTAAATAGTTTGCTCTGTATTTTTGCGGGCAAGTTTATTGAGGTTGGGGTTTATGATAGGGGGTCCGCATGTTGCCAAGAACTCTTTTGCTGTTTTTGATTTTCTTGATCTTGACCATTACGGCTTGTGCAGAAAAATCAAGCGATCCAAGCCCATCCAAAGACGTGTCCAAGCTAAAATTGGATGAGATCGGATGTCAGAACAAAAATATTAACCGTGTCGCGCTTTTTGGGGATCTCCATGTCCATACTAGGTATTCATTTGATGCCGCCGCAAATAGTACTGGGGCTACTCCGGAAGATGCTCATCGTTATGCTAAAGGACAAGAGATACCTTTTTTCCCTTTAGATGAGGATGGGGTGGCAATTGGACGGGCGAAGATCGATCGGCCGCTCGACTTTTTAGCTGTCACCGATCACGGCGAATTTTTGGGTGAATGGCATCTTTGTACTGCACCCGATTCCCCGATGTATGAGAGCGACTTTTGCCGCGATAGATTCCGTGCTGATGTGAGAGCCGGACTAGCGTTGATGGGTAGAGTGATTTCTATGGAATCGCCAGTGAGATACAAAGAACTCTGCAGTGAAGATGGCCTAATGTGTCAGCAACATGCTTCGATTCCTTGGCACGGGATTCAAGAAGCAGCGAATCAGTCAAATATTCCGTGTATTTTCACCAGTTTCATTGGTTATGAGTATACCGGGACTCCTGGCAACTCCAATTATCATCGTAACGTTATCTTTAGAAACGCGAATGTTCCTGACTTGCCGG
>CAJWMT010000052.1:0-17253 GCA_913044275.1 uncultured Cellvibrionales bacterium | reverse complement strand
CCCGACCAAGTGGTTCGAAGCCACCTACTCTATCCAGCTGAGCTACGGGTGCGTATTTAAAGTCAAAATTATTTCTTCAACTTCCCAGAAGACTACTTCGTCAAAGCCTCCTGCAATTATTGACACGATCACTTTAGCACAACCCTTAATGAGTTTCGACGGTCCTGCGAAAATATGAATGATGGTATCAATTACCAGTAATCTTTTGCTGCATCAAAGACGGTAATGCCGGTCGATGATTGTTGTCAGAAAAGTTTTTTAAATTTTTTGATTAACGTTCCGGGCGTTTTATGTTTCGTTTTTGCTGCGTTATAGACCGACCGATATGCCATATACTTGTAATTTTCCAGCGAAGAGTCTTATGGTCATCCAAGAACCCATCATACCGCAGGCTTCGAGCAAGCCGTTGACCGTGAACAATGGTTCTCGGATCACAATTTGAGGTCCGCGAAACGTAAGGCGACGGATCTGCTAATTGAGACGTTTTATAAAGCGGACAACGCTACCGATATGAGAAAAGCGGTGGACGCGCTGTGCAGGTTACACGGGCAAGTATAAATACATACATTTGCATGATCTAAGTTTGCGGAAAGTCGCCATTGTTTGCTCCTTGAGCCAGACTTCGCAGTGTGCTCAGACTTTGCTCGACAGTGATTGATGTTGGTGTCACCCGAACATCAAACTGACTAAGGAGAAATAAAACACGAGGTAAACCATATGTTTACCTTGTTTAGAATGGCTCCGCCTGCTGGGCTCGAACCAGCGACCCAATGATTAACAGTCATTTGCTCTACCAACTGAGCTAAGGCGGAACTAATAGATAAGAGTAAAATCTACAATACAACAAACCACAAAACCATGATAACTTCAAAGACTTAAACCCACAACTATTATGGAAGTAATCGCGATGTGCAGAACTGACGCATTTTTAAGAGAATTTGAGGACAAACTGTCGCCTGCTCAATTGACTTAATTGCAAAAAGATTTTCCCCAATGAGGCGTCAAATTTAAAAATTCGCTATAATTGTTATCTGTGTGTCCTTGTTTAGATTATACTTTTGCTGGTTATACCCTAGCAAATCGAACGAAATGAAATGTATCTCATGGGCAGACACCATCAGCTAACCTTTTCAGCTATTTTATTCGTACTTATCTTGCATTTAGAGCCGGTGTTAGCGGGTTCTGAAAAAGTTAACATGCGAACTCACGCAGCCAAAGAAATGTTAATGAGACAGTTTGTAATGAATATTGACTTAATAAGTGACGACCTCAAAGTAAATTCTGGTTCTTATATTACTAATCCGACCGCCTTCCATCGATTCTTGATTAAGCGAGTCTCACCGCATTGGAATGCAAAATCAACGATGCGAGCATTGCTAGGAAAATCTGTGTTTGATAACTTGTCATCAATTAAAAGGGATAGTCTGGCAAACGAATTAGAGAGAACCTGGAGGAGGTATGCCTATGAAGGGATAAAACGTTATAGTGGGCAAGAATTTCTGGTACGCGATGTCAGTATTAATCAAAAGGGAGATCGAGGGTGGGTAAAGATATTAATAAAATCTAAACTGTTGCCTGACATCTTCATTGATTTGCTGGTGAAAAAGGACTTGGGCGAGGACTGGAACGCAGTTGATATCCGTTTCAAGGGCATAACATATGTTTCTGTAAAAAAAAATGCTTTCCGAGAGGTAGTGGCAAATCGATCGGCTTCAGCCTTGGAGGCCCAACTGTTCGATAAAAACCAGACGTATTTCTCTGAGTTGTGCAATCAAACGAGTTGGAAGGGGTTGCCACCTTGCTGAATGAGACATCAGACAATGGCTCGCGTAAATTTGAGATGTCGAATCAATTCGAGCCGGCAGGAGATCAACCAAGAGCAATTGATGAACTGGTTCAAGGCCTTCAGAATGCTTTGTCATCGCAAACTCTCCTAGGCGTCACAGGTTCCGGAAAAACATTTACCGTAGCTAAAGTTATCGAAAGGGTTCAACGGCCAACTATCGTCCTTGCGCATAATAAGACATTGGCGGCTCAATTATACGGCGAACTGAAAAGCTTTTTCCCTAGTAACGCCGTAGAGTATTTTGTATCTTACTACGATTATTACCAGCCAGAAGCATATGTTCCCTCATCAGACACATTTATTGAGAAGGACGCTTCAATAAATTCCCATGTTGAGCAGATGCGGTTGTCAGCCACCAAGGCGCTAATGGAGCGCCCCGACGTAATAGTTGTTGCTACCGTCTCCTCCATCTATGGCCTTGGTGATCCAAAATCATACCTAAAAATGGTCTTGCATTTGTCTCGAGGAGAGCGCATTGAACAACGAGCCATTCTAAGGCAGTTGGCCGAATTACAGTACAAACGAAACGACTTTGACTTCGATCGCGCTTCATATCGCGTTCGCGGAGATGTAATAGATGTATATCCTGCAGATTCAGATTACGAGGCAATTAGAATCCAGTTGTTTGATGACGAGATCGAAAGTTTAACGATGTTCGATCCATTGACGGGGGAAGTTTTAAGAAAAGCTCCAAGAATAACAATATATCCTAAAACTCACTACGTTACCCCAAGAGCCCTCATAGAAGAAGCAGTAGAAAAGATCAGAGAAGAATTAATTGAACGTTTAGGGGAATTGAGAGAAAAAAACAAACTGGTTGAGGCTCAGAGGTTGAATGAGAGAGTGCGATACGATACCGAAATGATGAAGGAGTTAGGGTACTGCAATGGTATAGAAAACTATTCACGATATCTGAGCGGACGTTCCATTGGTGAGCCACCGCCTACCTTATTTGATTATTTGCCAAATAATGCACTGATGATTATTGATGAGTCACACGTTTCTATTCCTCAACTAGGCGGAATGTATAAGGGTGACAGGTCGCGAAAAGAAACACTCGTTGAATATGGATTCCGTTTGCCTTCAGCACTTGATAACAGGCCGCTCCGATTTGATGAGTGGGAGGCAATCGCACCGCAAATGATATTCGTGTCCGCGACTCCAAGCCGATATGAGGCAGCTAATGAAGGCCAAGTGGTAGAACAAGTGGTGAGACCGACGGGATTGCTAGACCCTGAGATAGAGGTGCGCCCTGCCAAATCTCAAGTGGATGATATTCTGTCCGAAATAAATGCTAGAGTGAAAGCAAATGAGCGAATTTTAATTACTGTTTTGACAAAGCGCATGGCAGAAGATTTGACAGACTATCTATCGGAGAATCAGGTAAAGGTGCGATACTTGCATTCAGATATTGATACCGTAGAGAGAGTGGAAATAATTCGCGATCTTCGACTTGGGCAGTTTGATGTATTGGTGGGTATTAATCTTCTTCGTGAGGGCCTTGATATGCCTGAGGTGTCACTTGTTGCGGTATTCGATGCGGATAAAGAAGGATTCCTCAGGTCAGAACAATCGCTTATTCAGACTGTCGGAAGAGCAGCGAGGCATTCCAAGGGTAAAGCCATACTTTATGCAGATCACATCACAGGCTCAATGCGAAGGGCAATTGACGAGACGGACCGGCGTCGTGAACTTCAGGCCGCTCACAATAGGCGTCATGGCATCGTACCCAGAAGCATTGAAAAAAATGTGGATGATATACTAGAGGGTGCGTATGCTGGAAAGAAAAATACTGTCCGAGGTGCAAAAAGCGGGGGTAGCATCTCCAATAAAACCCACCAAACCATGACACCAATTAAAAATTTTGCGGCTGAAATATCTCGGTTGGAAGAAAAAATGTATGCGCATGCGCGTAACTTAGAATTCGAAGAAGCGGCTCAAGCTAGAGATCAGCTTGAGTCCATCCGACAAAATCACCCGGTATGATGATTGCTAGATTGAAAAGCTGGACTTTAGCTACAAAATACTATTTGTTGAAGACATATCAACGAGGAGCAAAGAGCTTTCCGATTTAGGTCTTGAAACTTATTTTAAAAAGTGCAAAAAGCACCATCTTGAATCTGTGCTCACTTTCTATGTCTCTTGCATTTGAGGAGCGCCGAAAGTATATTACTTTAAAACTGTTTGGTGGTTTTCGTACGACCGTAGCTCAGTTGGTTAGAGCATCACCTTGACATGGTGGGGGTCGGTGGTTCGAATCCACTCGGTCGTACCAACTCTTTTGACGCTAGAAACGCGTCATAAATGCCAAACCAATACGCCCTGTTGGCTCTACCACTCTTTGGAAAATATCTGGTGGTCCTCGCCCCTAGCTCATTCAGCCAGAGGTTCACAGCACAACAGCGCAAATTGTTGAAATCTTTTCAACGAAAGTCTTTCGACTATTTTCAAGTAAGAATTGGATTCTGCGTGCCCTTAAGTCATGAAACAGCGGAACCAAGTGTTATTTGAGCTGGCGGTAGGACACCTCTGCACCATTAATTTCGGGCATTAACGGTTTGGGTGTCTGGTGAAAAAATGGACTAATACCTGGCTCCTCAACTGAATCGAAGAAAGGTTTGAATCTATCTCTTTTAAACACAGATTGCTGCAGCAATTGAATTAAGCCAATGTTTTGATTGAGGGATGGACGGATGCCCGAAACAGAGAAATGGTTTTAATAACTAACTTAGCCAACCCGATGCTGCATATTTCCCTAAAAAAAGGTCATATGCTATCCTGAGTTTCATGATGATAATTAGACTAGTGGAACGGTCACTCGCTGCTAATTTGAGCTGATTTAATACTATTTGAAATTACTTTTAATCAAAAAAGAGATTGATCTAACTGAAATATTTTTGATTTATTTGAGCCACCATGGGTGGATCGGAATACTTTTTGGTCTAGGAGATAGTTATGACTGATACTAATGCGAGATGTACCTTCATCTTTTTTTCATATTTGCTTATAAGTGTTTCGCTTGCGCAATCTTCATTAGCGTCTGATATTTCAAAAAGAAATAACGGAGCTAGTGCCCGAGCTTTGGAGATGCAAGTTCAGCAGATGAAGGCAAGAGAAAATGTTAAACACAAGATGTTGCAAGACCAGATTGCCTCAATGGACAATAGACTGAAGATCTTAGAGGAGAAAGCTAAGGAAAACGAAAAAGAAATTAAGTTTCTAAAGCGACTCAGTCGATGAATTGCAAAAATTTTGTTTGTCAACATAGAAGCTAGTTTACCAGCAACATGTAGTATTGTAAGACTAAATATTGTCGAAGCGATTTCTGGGCTTGAAAACTATGGAATGTGATGGCGGTTGTTCTCGTGTGAAAATACGGTGCTCAATCCTAGAAATACGGTTCCCTATTCAAGTCTGCCATTGTGGTCGGCCTGAAAAAATTAATGGAGCCGACTTTTAATGACCGGAATAGCAGGTCAAATTTGGAGTATGCGAGTGGGATGGGTGTCGAGGTCATCATGTAAAATCGGATAGTGGAGAAGTTCATAACACCTCGGCTGCTATGGCTTCAGTTCCATGATCTTTATTCAAACTCACAAATCTTTTGAAGATATTGCACCCCCATTTGGGATGTTGGATTAGCGAGGCCAATTGGAGTCTGCCGAGCGATTTACCGAGAGTTGCAATAAAGTTTGATGACGATTCCGGAAGAGGTTACAAGATTGGGAAAAACTGCTTCCGATATGTTGTTACTGCTACCTCTGCGGGTTATTTTTTGATTGTAGACGTTATAACATCAGCTTCCAAAAACTTGTCACAAAAAGACTAACCTTTGTAAAAAAGGTTATAGGTAGGCTTATGTCCAAATTACCTCACTACTCGCCACCAAAAATCTGGAATTGGGACTCGCAGAGCGGTGGCAGATTTTCAAATATCAACAGGCCTGTTGCTGGAGCAACCCATGACTTAGTCCTCCCAATCGGTAATCACCCTTTACAACTCTATTCTCTCGGCACTCCAAATGGAGTCAAAGTAACAATTTTATTGGAGGAGCTATTAGCCCTTGGAGTGCGCGCTGCTGAGTACGATGCGCATATGATCGATTTCTTTGAAGGAGATCAATTCAGTTCAGGTTTTGTCGAAATAAACCCGAATTCCAAAATACCGGCTTTGTTAGATTGTTCCGGCCCTAATCCAGTGAGAGTATTTGAGTCAGGCGCAATTCTCTTGTATCTGGGTGAGAAATTTAATGCGTTTCTCCCCAGAGAAGGATCGGAGCGCGCCGAATGCATATCTTGGGTATTCTGGCAGACATCGAGTGCTCCATTTTTTGGTGGCGGTTTCGGCCACTTTTATCACTATGCGCCCCCCAAGATTGAGTACGCTATTAATCGTTACTCTATGGAGATAAAACGTCAATTTGATGTCTTGAACACACGTTTGTCTCAAACTCAATATTTATGTGGCCCCAATTATACGATAGCAGATGTATCAGTTTGGCCTTGGTATGGCGCTATGTTTTTTGAAAACTTTTACTCTGCGAAAGAATTTTTAGACATCGACTCATATGCTCATCTGAAAAGATGGGCATATGAGCTTGGTGAGCGCGATGCTGTGCGTCGAGGGAGAAAGGTCAATCGAACTTGGGGGTTGCCTAGTGAACAAGTGCCTGAGCGTCATAGCGAAGCCGACTTTAAAGTTCGAAAACAAGATTGCTAGGTGGATCGAGATTAGCCGACTGTTAAAAGTTAAAATTTATTTTAATATCGAGAAATCGTTAGTTTGAGGCAGAATGCTAACTTACTTTTGGTTTGACAAAGCGAACGGTATAAATTTCGGTGAGACTTCATTGTATTGAGATGGATCTTCGATGCAACAGAATGGGGAGAAGCATTATATGAAAGACAAAGAAAAGATTTTCAAGCATCTGCAAGACAAACTCACATCTGTTCGTGACTGCGAGAATGAGGAAGAGATAGACGAATTGTCAAAACAGGTGGCCCTCGCGCGAGTATTTTTGCGTGCTGAAGAGAAATACCATGAGATTAAGAGCGGTAAGGTCGAGGAGCCTTAGTAGTCCGAAGAGATGTTGCTTCGCTCTTTTGGATGCCACACAATCTTAGTCAATTTGTCCAAGTCTGTTGAGAAAGCATCGGCATCAGTCATAAACTGTCGGGATAGGTTCCCGTTTATGTTGAGTGTTATTGTAGATATCCATGATTCGATGGCAAGCGCTCTCTGAGATTTCACGGCCTTCAAGGAAGTCATCTATCACGTCATAGCTAATGCCTAAAACCTTTTCGTCCGCTTTTTGAGCATCAAGACATTCAAGATCTGCAGTAGGAATTTTTTCAAGAATAGACTGGGGTGCCCCTAAACTTCTAGCGATCTGTCGAACCTGTCGCTTACTAAGGCCGAAAAGGGGGGCAAGGTCGCAGGCTCCATCTCCAAATTTTGTGTAGAAACCCGTGACGTTCTCAGCTGAGTGATCTGTTCCAAGAACCAGTCCATTGAGCATGCCCGCAATTTCATATTGGGTTGCCATACGCATTCTCGCCTTTACATTGCCTTTGGTAAAATCGAGCAGTTCTGGCGAAGAGGGCTTTAAGTTCACTCCATCCAGCGCTCGACAAACTGCATCATGGACTGAGTCTGCAGCTTCCTTTATATTCACCCGAACAGACTTGCTGGGAGCGATGAAATCGAGAGCAGTTTGCGCGTCCTTTTCGTCCTTCTGGGTCCCGTAGGGCAACCGCACAGCGATAAACTGAAATGATTTGGTTGCATCTTCACTGTTAAGTCTGTCAACTGCTAACTGCGCAAGTTTGCCGCAGGTAGAGGAGTCGACTCCTCCGCTTATTCCAAGCACTAACGTCTTGCATCCTGATTTTGTTAAGCGGTCGGCTATGAAAGCCACCCTTTTTTGAACTTCTTTGTCTGGGTCTATGTCGGGAAGAACCCGCATCTCTTCAGTAATTGTGCGCCTGTCCATGAATTACCCTTAGCTAAATTGTCTTATTTGATCTCCGTTTGCCTCTCACACTCTTTGCCGGGCAGTAAACTCGCTGCAAATGACCTGATGGATGCAAACCACCCCTCGCTGCCTGTTTCGTCTGTTTTTAGGCACTTTTCATCGATTAAGTTTTCGGCGTTGGAACTGCGATCGTAAATATTACGGGTGTCGAAGGCTGGAGGATCTTTACGAGAAATGAGTCCTAATGTAACTCTGCTCAAGAAAGAGTTTTTCTTGGATAGTATGCGCCCATCGAAGTCGAAATTCCCATTCTCATCCAGTAGAGGATAGTTAGGGTAGTTCTGTTGCATTACGCTAATGGCATGCTGCGACTCTTTTTCCATCCCCAGCATGTGATAGGCTTGGGCCGCAACAGCAAGTCCATCGGGGACCGCTGGCGTTTGTTGAAATTGTTCTACCACATATCTACCGCGATTTGCAGCCGCAAGATAAGCTCCTCGAGAAAAATAATAATTGGCTGCATGAATTTCCGCGCGCGCCAATAGATTACGCAGGGAAATCAATCTTGCTCTTGCATCGGCAGCATAAGGACTATTTGGAAAGCGAGTAATTAGTTCTGTAAGGGTCGTAAATGAATTGCGTGCCGTACCGATGTCACGCATTGTCGAGTCGGTGGGCAAAAAACTATCGAAGAAGCCTGATGTCTGAGAAATTTCCGATAGGCCTTTAACATAGAAAGCATAGTCAACATTTGGATGTTGAGGATGCAATCTTATGAAACGTTCCGAAGAAGCAATACTAGCTTCATAATCAGCAGATTTATATTGAGCATATATCAGTTCAAGCTGAGCTTGCTCAGCATAGTTGCCGAATGGGAATTGCGATTCGAGCAGTTGCAGGTTCCTTATGGCTATTGTCCAGTTACCCGAATTCAAACTGCTCTGAATCTTATCGTAAAAGTCTTTCTCAGTATATCCGGCAGTTTCGTCTTCTTCCGACTCGTCATTTCCCCATCCAAGCCAGGAGCATCCTGACGAAAGCGTAAAACTAACAATGAGCAGAATAATCAATATGTTTTTCATATAATGCCTCAGTCGGTTGGGCGGCTGAAGCCGCAACAAGAGTTGCGTATTTAAACATAGAGCTTTAGTTAAACCAATATACTGTGCTATTGACCATCTAAGGAATTATCATTTAGATGTCTCGTTTGAGTCCGCCATAACATTATTGGAAAGATACATGGTTTTAGATCCAAATTTGCAGCCTGCGCCAGTCGAGCGCATCAATCTACATTCTGTTGTAGATATGCAATATAAGAAGCATCGCCTAGATCGAGTTGCGGCGGCATTGTTTAGTCATTTTTCTCGTTCTCGAATACAAAAATGGATAAAAAATGGAGAATTGATGGTGGACGGGAATACATGCCATGCAGACTACAGATTAAAGGGAGGAGAGACGTTATCAATAGATGTTGAACAGATGCCTGAGGGAGATTGGCTGGCACAAGAGATCCCGATAGACGTGGTTCATGAGGATAATGACTTGATTGTGCTCAACAAGCCAAAAGATCTCGTAGTGCATCCTGGTGCAGGAAACTTCAGTGGCACTTTGCTAAACGGTCTTTTGTTTAAATGGCCGCAATTGAGCTTGCTCCCGCGAGCAGGAATTGTGCATCGATTAGACAAAGATACCAGTGGTTTGATGGTGGTGGCAAAGACCTTGTTTACATATAGTTTTCTAGTTAATCAGCTTCAGACGCGTCAAGTAAAGAGAGAATACGAGTCCGTAGTACATGGTCGAATTGCGAAAACTGGTTTTATTGACGAACCCATCGGCAGACACCCGAAAATCAGGACTAAGATGGCAGTAGTTGAGAATGGTAGAAGAGCAATTACACATTTTAGGGTCATCAATTATCTTGGTGATTATACTCATCTGCGTCTGCAACTCGAAACGGGACGAACGCACCAGATTCGTGTGCACATGGCACATATTAATCATCCAATCGTGGGTGATTGTACCTATGGGCGTAAAACCTCTACCTTTAACAAGATGCCTGAAATAGAGAAATTAACTAGCTGTTTTCCCCGTCAGGCTCTCCATGCAATTGCACTTGGTCTAAAGCATCCCAATAGCGGGATTTCAATGGAATGGACTACAAAATTGCCGGGAGATATGACAGATTTGTTGCAGGTCCTTCAGTCGGGAGGGAATGATGATTGAAGTTCATTCGAAAGCGTATTTTGTACCCGATTGGCCGTCACCTGAAAGTGTAGCGTGTGCGATTACTTTTCGCTCTGGGGGAGTAAGTAGAGAACCTTTTTTATCTAATAATTTTGCAACTCATGTAGGAGATGATTACTTTTCAGTCATAAGCAATCGCGAAAGATTGCAGCAGCAATTGTCCCTGCCAGAGGAACCTCGATGGCTCAATCAGGTTCATGGTAATCGTGTGATTGGTTCGTCCGAAATACTCAAAGACAACTGCGCTGATGGTTCCTTTAGTGAAACTTCAGGGGAAGTTTGTGTTGTATTAACAGCGGATTGCGTTCCCGTACTTCTGTGCAATCGAAATGGTGATCGGGTCGCCGCAATTCATGCTGGTTGGCGAGGCTTGGCATCAAATATCATAAAATCAGCTGTAGCAGTGTTCCATGATCCGGTTGAGGAGATTATGGCTTATCTCGGGCCAGCAATCGGCCCAACTGCTTTTGAGGTTGGTAGCGATGTTCTTGAAGTTTTCATTGCAAGAGCAGAGTCTGAATGCGGCGAGGAAAAAATTAGAAATGCATTTTTACCTTATAAAGATCGTTATCTGGCGAATCTATATTCGCTGACAAGGGTAAAATTGAAAGCTTCAGGGATAGAAGCGATATACGGCGGTGATTTTTGTACTTGGACTGATAAAAATCGTTTTTTCTCATATCGGCGAGACCGGACGACAGGACGTAATGCCTCGCTTATTTGGTTGCGTTAACTATTTATAGATTGGTGATATTTAGACTTAATAGTAGTACTCGATGCCAAGCTGGTCTTGCATGGTTCGGTCGGTTCGATTAAACTTCATGGCCTTTTAGGTATAAGATTTGACAAAGCTTGGTGCCGATTATAAGCCGAGCCTTTTAAAATATTTGGGAGAGATTGATGTACGCGGTCATCAGAAGCGGGGGTAAGCAGCACCGGGTGGTAGAGGGTGAGATATTAAGCCTAGAGAAAATAGATATTGCAGCTGGTGACGTTATAAATTTTGATCAGGTGCTGATGGTGGTAGATGGCGGAGAGGTCGAAATTGGTTCCCCTTGCTTAGATGGTGCACAGGTCACTGGAGAAGTGGTCGAGCACGGTCGTGGCGATAAGATAAAAGTAGTAAAGTTTCGAAGGCGAAAACATTCAAGGACGACGCAAGGGCATAGGCAGTGGTATACTAAGGTTAGGATAACAAATATCAGCAAAAGTTAGGTAATTAGTGGAGAAGGACTTGTGGCACACAAAAAAGCGGGCGGTAGCACAAGAAACGGACGCGATTCAGAAAGTAAGCGGCTTGGTGTAAAGGTGTATGGTGGTCAGACAATCAAAGCAGGCGGTATAATAGTCCGTCAGCGTGGCACTAAATTCAGGGCGGGATTCAATGTAGGTGTTGGAAAAGATCATACTCTTTTTGCTAAAGCATCTGGGGTGGTGAGATTCGTCCAAAAAGGGCCGCACAACAGGAAACATGCCGAGGTGGTGACGGGTTAGCTCGTTTTTGTGTGAAAAAGCCCCGCCAGGGGCTTTTTTTATGCGTATTTGAATATCCTTTTTGAGGCTAACGATCATGAGCAGTAGCGGGCTTAACGAATGAAATTTGTAGATGAAGCGGTGATCAAAGTGCTTGCTGGAAAGGGTGGCAATGGCTGTATGAGCTTCCGCCGGGAAAAATTTGTGCCCAAAGGCGGCCCGGACGGCGGTGATGGGGGAGACGGCGGGAGCATATTTTTAGTTGCACGCGAAGGGCTGAATACATTGGTTGATTTTCGTTTTAAACGAGAGTTTAAAGCGGAAAACGGCAAACAAGGTGCGGGGTCTAATTGCAGAGGTTCGGCGGGAGCTGACCTGGTTTTGGAAGTTCCTAAGGGCACGGTGGTTGTCGATCATAGCACCGGACAGATCCTTGGAGATTTGACGTCAGTTGATCAGCCCCTGAAAGTTGTGCAAGGGGGTTACCATGGATTGGGTAATACTCGGTATAAGTCTAGTACCAATCGTGCTCCTCGCAAGACTTCCTTAGGTAAAGAAGGAGAAGAGAGGACACTGCGACTCGAGTTGAAAGTGTTAGCTGATGTCGGTCTACTAGGCCTTCCCAATTCTGGAAAATCTACATTCATCAGGACAGTTTCAGCAGCTACCCCGAAGGTCGCCGATTATCCGTTTACTACCTTAGTACCAAATCTAGGCGTAGTCGATATCGATGTCGATAGGAGCTTTGTTGTGGCGGACATACCGGGGCTGATTTCTGGCGCATCTGAGGGTGCTGGTCTGGGAATAAGATTTTTAAAGCATCTCACGAGAACACGTTTGCTTCTTCATATTGTGGATGTGTGTCCTTTTGATGGAACCCAAGCTTCGGCAAATGTACTTATCATTGAACGAGAACTTGCTAATTTTAGTAAAACACTAGCTCAAGGAGAACGTTGGTTAGTGCTAAACAAAATAGATTTGCTTCCCAAAAATGAAGTTGACCAGAGATGCGAAGAACTCATAAAAAGCATTGGCTGGAAAGGCAAAGTGCATAAAATATCCGGCTTGACTTCAGAAGGTACTGACGGACTTTGTAAGGCAGTCATGGATAACATAGATCAGCAGTTAGCGCGTGATCTGGCAGATGAGGAGTCGAACTCGTCCGTTTATTTGAAATGGCTTTCCCAAGTCCAAGCTGAATCTGTAGAAACCCTCCATAAAATATCTAACAAACAACAAAATACTTCTATAAAATTGGGCGATCACTTATCCCAGAATGAAGACGATATTGAAGTTTTTTATACGAAATAATTCGCGACCGTTTCAATGGCGACTTATATGAATCAATTTAAAAGCAGGCACGACATAAAGAAATCCAATCGATGGGTGATCAAAATCGGCAGCTCTCTGTTGACCGATCATGGCAAAGGACTGGATAGGAAAGCTATAGACTCTTGGGTTGAGCAGATTGAAAGACTATGGGTTGCTGGGAAAGAAGTGGTGTTAGTTTCTTCAGGGGCGATTGCTGCAGGCATGTCAAGGTTAAATTGGACGCAGCGACCAGAAAAAATTGGTCATTTGCAGGCTGCGGCTGCAGTTGGACAGATGGGACTCGTGCAAACATATGAGACTAGTTTTAAGCGTTTCAATCGGCAAACGGCCCAGATCCTGCTCAATCATGATGACATGGCTAATCGAGAAAGATATCTCAATGCCAGAAGCACTCTACAAACATTGCTCAGTCATTCAGTTATTCCTATTGTAAATGAAAATGATACTGTCGTTACTGACGAAATAAGATTTGGTGACAATGATAGACTTGCGGCGATTGTAGCGAACCTCTTAGATTCTGAAGTTTTGGCCATCTTGACGGATCAGGAAGGACTTTTCGACTCAGACCCTAAGTGTAATGACAAGGCCTGTTTAATATCGGAAGCCGAATCGGACGATAATCAACTAGATGTCGCGGCTGCCGGAGGTAATACTAGTATTGGTCGAGGTGGTATGCTAACCAAATTGCAAGCTGCTCGGCAAGCGGCTAACAGCGGATGTTCCACCATTATAGCGGGGGGATTCTTAGATAAAATTATCACAAGAATTGCCGAGGGCGAAAAAGTTGGCACGCACTTAACAACAAAAAAAAAGCCGCTGACGGCCAGAAAAAAATGGTTAGCCGGCCAATTACAAGTGAGGGGAGCTTTACATCTCGATTCTGGTGCCTCTGAGGTCCTAGTGCAAGAGGGTCGGAGTTTGTTAGCTGTGGGTGTAGTATCTGTGGAAGGAGACTTTAGTCGTGGCGATTTGGTGAGTTGTCTGGATGATAATGAACTCGAAATAGCACGCGGTTTGGTTAACTACGGCGCTGCAGACACCAGATTAATAAAAGGACGCAGCACTTCAAGTATTTTTGAGGTTCTTGGGTTTCGCGAGGAGGATGAGTTGATTCACCGTGATAATTTAGTTGTTCTCAGCTAGCGCTTTGACCTTGGCGTTCAGACGGCTTTTGTGGCGTGCGGCTTTATTTTTCTGAATAATACCCTTGTCTGCCATCCGGTCAATTACCGGCACGGCATCAGCGAATGCAGCAGCAGCATGATTGAAATCGCCCTGTTCAACGGCTGCTTCCACTTTCTTTAGACACGTCCGCACCATAGATCTTTGACTGGAATTTTGCCTGCGCCTGCGCTCATTTTGTCTGGCGCGTTTTTTAGCTTGTGGTGAGTTGGCCAATTGAGTTGAAGTCCTTGTCGACGCAAATTAAAGGGGGGTCACTTTACAAGGTTTTTCGGCCATAATCAAGTTGCCCGATACTTGTTAGCTGGCTTTATTGCTCTCTTTGGTCTCGATATTTTAAGTTTGGGGACGCTTTTGCTTAGTAGAGGTCACTGAGTAGGTTGCAGTTTCGTTTGGAGATAGGACAATTGATGCGTAAACTGGTTTCTCGAGTGCTTTGCTGAGGGCAACGTTTTGGAAGAAGGAAAAACGCCGGACCGTTCGACAGAAAGAGGGTCAAATTATCCCAAAAAAGTAAAGGGTCGAGGTTTGCTGGGGTCAAGTGGGATCGTCAGTGCTCTCACGATGCTTTCGAGAATATTGGGTCTGCTCAGGGATGTAGTTCTAGCTCGGGTTATAGGTGCTGGAGCCCTTGCAGATGTCTTTTTTGTTGCGTTCAAAATACCGAACTTTTTCAGGCGTTTATTTTCGGAGGGCGCTTTCTCACAAGCCTTCATTCCAGTTTTGGGGGAGTATCGAGAACGAGGAGGCCAATCTCTCGTTCGTGAGTTAGTGAGTCGTGTTTTCGGAAATCTTGGATTGATCTTATTGGTAGTGTCGGTATCGGTCGTTCTTTTTTCTCCTCTGGTAACCGCAATTTTTGCTCCACGCTGGTACCTTGACTCCCCCGAAAAATTTTCGGCGACCGCAGCGATGTTGCGGATTACTTTTCCGTATCTGTTTTTTATTTCATTGACTGGATTTGCTGCTGGAATTCTAAATACCTATGACCGGTTCGCAGTTCCTGCTTTTACACCTTTGCTCTTAAACTTAACATTAATCTCGGCCGCGCTTATAGCCGCTCCATGGTTTGAAGAACCAACGTTTGCGTTAGCTTGGGGAGTGTTGTGTGCAGGAGCCATTCAGTTCGTTTTTCAACTGCCCTTTCTTAAGCGGATACATATGTTACCAATGCCAGTTATTGATTGGCAGCATTCTGGCGTAAGGAAGATTCTAGCGTTGATGGCGCCAGCAATTTTTGGAGTTTCCGTTAGTCAGGTTAATTTGCTACTAGATACTGTTCTGGCGACATTTTTGCCATCGGGCAGTGTATCCTGGTTATATTACTCCGATAGATTAGCCCAATTGCCGCTTGGGGTTTTTGGTGTGGCAATTGCAACTGTTATTTTGCCTAATCTGTCCCGATATCATGCGTTGCAGTCGAGCGACTCCTATTCGCTAACACTTGATTGGGCTATTAAAACGGTCCTGTTGCTTGCTGTTCCGTCGGCAGCAGCGCTGATATTATTGGCTCACCCCATTCTTACGACTCTCTTCTTTTATGGCGATGTTATGACGGTTCGTGATATGCAAATGTCTGCATTTAGCCTCAGAGCATACGCCCTTGGTCTTGTTGGGTTCATGCTGATTAAAGTTTTAGCCCCGGGGTTTTTTGCCCGTCAAGATATGACCTCACCTGTGCGTTTTGGAATCATTGCCATGGGGGCAAATATGTTAATGAATTTGCTTTTCGTGGTGCCTTTACATTATTGGGCAAATATTGGACATGTCGGCCTTGCTCTTGCAACCTCTCTAGCCGCTTATGTCAATGCCGCACTTCTTTTATTTGGGCTGCGAAGAGATGGGATCCTAAAAAAGTTCGAGGCGGCATCGTCTTTTTTTGTTCGATTGTCGGGGGCGCTAGTTTTTATGATTGTAGCGGTTTATATTTTGGCTACATTTGTTGGAGCGATGGATATTTCAATATGGCAGAGCTTTGAATGGTGGCAGCGTCTGCTGCGGCTTTGCATGGTATGCTTTTTTGGAATCTTGGTGTATGTTTTGGCTCTTTACTCTCTTGGGTTCAGTCTGCGTGATTTTCGTGGGCCTGAGGTTAGAGAGTTCGAATAATCTTTGATGAGCTATAAATCATTCCAGTCGACGATATTTATCGATATACCAGTTAGCTTTAATTCTAATGCCAAGTATAATTTGGCACTTGAATGTAAAGGATGATTAAAAAGTGCTCGAAGAAAAGGTGACTTTTGTTCGCAATCTGGATGCGTTACATGCGCAAGGTCGTCGATCTGTTGTTAGCATAGGCTCTTTCGATGGCGTCCATTTAGGACATCAGTCCGTTTTAGATTCAGTTCTGAAGCGTTCTGATGAAAACGAGTTGACATCAATCGTAACAACCTTCGAACCGCAACCTAAAGAATTTTTTGGTGACGAACGAGCGCCAGCTAGGCTGATGAGATTGCGTGAAAAGATTGAATCGCTTTTGGCTTTTGGAGTTGATCGGGTGGTCTGTTTGCGTTTCAATCGCGAGTTGCGGAACCTGAGTGCAAGTGATTTTATTGCGCGCGTGCTTTCACGAGGGCTCGGGGTTCAACACTTAATTGTTGGTGATGATTTTAGATTCGGATGCGATCGGAGCGGAGATATTGGTATGCTTCGCGCTTATAGCTCGCTCTATAATTATAAAGTTGAAGATACAGATACCCTCGAGGTTGATGGTCAGCGCATAAGTAGCACGCTTGTAAGAAAGTTAGTCGAGACCAGCGATTTTGTCGGTGCTAAGCAACTTCTTGGGAGAGCTTTTGCAATAACCGGTAGGGTTGTGCATGGCCAGCATCTGGGCCAAGCGCTGGGATTTCCAACCGCAAATGTTCATTTGCATCGGAATCGCGCACCGCTATCCGGTGTCTTTGCCGTTCGCGTTTATGTGGGAGAGAAAAGATATTTTGGCGCCGCAAATGTCGGAGTTCGTCCGACTATTGGTGATGCGGTTAAACCCATTTTGGAAGTGCATCTGCTAGATTTTTCGGGTGATTTGTATACGCAGTTCATTACGGTAGAATTTCTGCACAAAGTAAGGGAGGAACAAAAATTTGAAAGATTAGAAGAATTGGTTTCGCGCATTTCACAAGATGTGCGTGCCATCAAGAACTTGCTGCATGATGAAATGATTTAGGTGCTTCCAACAGAATTATTTGATGAAAAA
>CAJWMT010000051.1:0-17346 GCA_913044275.1 uncultured Cellvibrionales bacterium | reverse complement strand
TACGCCGGCAAATACCACCATCGATTTCTCGGATAGAAACCTCGCTGTGGGTGATAAGGTAGTGATTGAAATAGCTGGTGGTACTGCGGTTAAAGGTGTTATTGGCGCTAACGGGCTCGATGGGCTTCTGACATCGTTAAGCTCGTCACTGACGGCACAGGACGCGATCTTCAGCGCGGCATCTTCCTCATCAGGAGTTCTCACCCTTACAGGTCTAGCATCCGGTGCGTCGCTTCCAGCCGTGACAGTTAGCTTTGAGAAGAATTCAACCACTAATCAGAATCTAATTAATTTCAATGGGAAAAATATTGTCCTTGGAGATCGGATTACTATCGATATTGATGGCGGCACACAGGTGCAGGGTGTGTTGGGAAGTCAGGGACTGGACGCGTTACTCACCAGCATTGCCGATGAACTGTCCGCTCAGAGTGCGCTATTTGGGTCTGTAACTTCACAGAACGGTATTCTTTATATGAATGGTCCTGACGCGAATACGGACCCGCCAAGGGTCACTGTTAACCTTGAGGATGCGTTTTACTTCTCAACATTAGACTTTAATGGTAAGAACTTGGTAGAAGGCGACCGGATTACGCTAAACATATCTGGAGGTCAAAAAGTTGAGGCTGTTGTAGGAACTGGTGGGCTCGATGCGACGCTTAAGTCAATGGCATCTGATGCGGAGGCTCTTACCGGCACCTATAGTTCGGCATCTGCTAACTCCGGCGTCCTAACGTTAATTGGTCTCCTGGATGCGAGCAGTATGCCAGGTGTTACGGTGACACTTGAGGATGGAACAAATCGAGAGGCGCAGATCGATTTCAGTGATAGGAACCTAGTGGAGGGCGACAGGATAAACTTGGTCGTGGCAGGTGGTAAGCCCATTCAGGCTGTGGTCAGTCCCAACGGACTAGATGCGACTCTCTCGTCGGTCGCCTCTGATCTTGCCTCTCAGACGGGGTTATTCCGGTCAGCTTCGACAAGTGGTGGCGTAATAACTTATAAAGGATTAGAGACCGGGCCAGCGGTTGCTGATATCACGGTAACTCTTGAGAGCTTAAACAATTCGCAAGCGCTTTTTCCAACAGCAATTAACTCATTTGATAGTGCGGTGACCGCGATGGAGCGAATAGATACCAGTGTCACCCAGATAAATGAACGAAGAGCAAGCTTTGGAGCGGTCATAAATCGCCTCGACTTTGCAGCGGATAACCTTTCGAACATCGCGCTAAATACCGAGGCATCAAGAAGCCGTATAGAGGACGCTGACTACGCAGCAGAAACAACGGCGCTCGCGCGAACCCAAATAATTCAGCAGGCGGCCACGGCAATGCTCGCTCAGGCCAACATGCAGTCGCGACAGGTTCTAGAGCTCCTAGAGTTAGATGGCTAGCTCTAGGAGCATCTAGCGCAAGTCTAAAAAAAGCCGAGGGGATTGATGTCGTGACTCACGAGTACATTCTTCGTTTGCTGATAGTGCTCGAGAGCCATCTTGTGCGTCTCACGACCGATACCTGACTTTTTGTACCCTCCGAAAGCGGTATGGGCAGGATATGCATGGTAGCAGTTGACCCAAACTCGGCCAGCTTTTATGCCACGAGCCATTCTGAATGCTCGATTAGTGTCTCTAGTCCAGACACCCGCGCCCAACCCGAATTCTGTATCATTGGCGATTGAAAGTGCATGTTCCTCGTCTTTAAAAGTGGTTATTCCCAGCGTAGGCCCGAAGATCTCCTCCCGGAAGATGCGCATGCTATTATCTCCCTTGAGCAGTGTTGGTTCGACGTAGAAACCGCCAGAGAGATCACTCCCAACAGTAGCCCGCTTGCCGCCCATCAGAAATTCTGCGTTCTCATTTCGAGCAACTTCCATGTATTCCAAGATTTTGTCGAATTGTTCTCTTGAAGCCTGAGCACCAACCATTGTAACGGTGTCCAACGGATTGCCCTGGACAATTCGGGTGGCGCGTTCAAGGACCTTACTGATAAAGTCGTCATAAATGCTTTCCTGAACAAGTGCCCTAGATGGACAGGTGCAAACCTCGCCTTGGTTGAAGAAACCCAATAGCAAGCCTTCGGCACATTTGTCGATGAAGTCACTCTCTTGATCCATGATGTCTTCAAAATAGATGTTAGGAGATTTACCTCCCAGTTCTACTGTGGATGGAATGAGGTTTTTTGCGGCATGGCCAAGGATTAAGTGCCCCACTGGTGTTGAACCAGTGAAAGCGATTTTGGCGATGCGCTTACTTTGGGCGAGCGCGGCGCCAATCTCTTCGCCGTATCCGTTTAAGATATTCACGACACCGGTGGGGAGAAGGTCAGCCAAAAGTTCCATCATGATCATAATGGAGCAGGGGGTTTGTTCTGCGGGTTTTAATACGACGCAATTTCCTGCAGCCAGCGCTGGCGCCAATTTCCAACCTGCCATGAGCAGTGGGAAGTTCCAAGGTATGATTTGCCCGACCACGCCGAGTGGTTCATGGAAATGGTATGACGCCGTGGAGGCATCAAGGTCAGCTGTGCTGCCTTCTTGTGCCCTGATACATCCTGCAAAATATCGGAAGTGGTCTACCAGCAGCGGTATGTCTGCATTAAGTGTTTCACGAATCCCTTTGCCATTGTCACATGTCTCAACATATGCCAATAACTCAAGATTATTTTCAATCCGATCGGCAATCTTTAGTAAGAGGTTAGATCTTTCAGTAACCGATGTGGAACCCCATTCTCCGGCGGCAGCATGGGCAGCATCAAGCGCAAGATCGAGATCGGCTTGACTTGATCGGGCTACCTCACAAAGATGTGAGCCATTGATTGGCGATATGTTTTCAAAATAGACTCCGTTGACGGGTGCTATCCATTGCCCTCCGATGAAATTATCGTAACGGCTTTTAAAGTCATGTAGCGCGCCTTGTGTGTGAGGCATTTGATAAAGCATTATCGATCTCCAGTAAATTAACTATAATTGTTGGGTTGGCACCAAATGTAAAACATTTTCTTTGTCGATGACAAGATGTGTGAGTACCTTATGCTGATCGATAGAGGTTTTCTGTCGCGTAAACCTTTATCTTGTTAAAGGACTCCGTGACTTTGTAGCCAATAAGTCAATCGGATTGAGGGTTTTTTGGAGGGCAGTTTTAGTGATGGCAGATACATCAGTTATGGACCCTATCCATCCAAAGGAACTGGATGTCTCCGGGACAGGGATTTCAGAGCTGGATTTATCGCGATACCCACAATTGGAAACGCTTCATTGCGGTAATAACAAACTCACGCATCTTGATTTATCTAAGAATAAAAACCTTAAAGTGCTTTCATGTTTTAACAATCAGCTCAGCGAAATTGACTTGTCAGCGAATTCTTACCTTGAGGAGTTCTATTGCAATAACAATGCGTTGTCCCAGATTGATATTAGTCAAATGGAATTGTTGCGTAAACTATGGTGTTTTAATAACCGGTTAGAAAACCTCGATTTGCGGTCGACTTCGGCGCTGAATGTTTTATTTTGCTACAACAATCTATTAGATGACATTGACCTTTCTAGGCTTCCAGATCTCCAGATGCTTAACTGCAGGGACAACCGGCTCAGACAGCTCAACTTGTCTTTTAACAGGGACCTTGAAATTCTCTATTGCAGCGGTAATCGACTAACATCACTTGACCTATCCTGCACACCAAAACTCGAGGCACTCTATTGTTACAGAAATAAACTTAATCACCTTGATCTATCCAAAAACTTTGCGCTCGAGCTACTCTATTGCTATGGCAACGATTTAGCAGATCTTGATACCTCGCAAACGCCGAGGCTAAAGCATCTTCGCTGGCAAGGGATAACATAGTTGTCGTTGGAGAAACGATGCGATGTAGTATACTCAGAATCCCTACTGCAGTTTGATAAAGCCAAAATGGATTTTCTTCATATACTTTTTAGTATTGGACTATTTGCGATTTTTCTTTCTATATTGCCATTCATATTGGTTTTCTTGTTCGTGCACCTGAGTAAGTCAAGAGAGGCTTTTGAAAATGGCGCCGATTCGCATGGAAACTCTTCCGATAGCTCCGACTTCATCGTTCACTTTGTAACTGGCGGTTTTAGCGGAGCTACAAAGGTTGCGCTTGAGATTGTGAGAGGGTCAAATAAGAATCAGACTTTTAAATCGCTCTTGGTACTTAGAAAGAAAAGATCCACAGATCCAATCAGAGTCCAACAGGCAATAGATAGTGGTATTAAAGTCTTATTAGTTCCCGGTTGGGCACATCTTGCAACGGTCGCAGAGCTAGCATGCCTTTTGAAAAAATATAACCCGAGGGTATTGGTTTGTCATGGTTTTAGTGAGCACCTTTGGGGGCGATATGCGGGATTGCTAGCGAAGGTTCCTAGTATAATTCATGTCGAACATAACTCACGAGAACGCTATACTCCCTGGCGTTTGTATCAGGCGCGTTGGTTGTCTCGACATACCGATAAGATTGTGGGCGTTTCAGAGGGCGTGCGACAAAATTTACTACGTTTAAATTTTCCGCGTGACAGAACGATTGCGATCAATAATGGCATTAATCTGGAACCATACAGGTCTCTGAAGTATACAAACTTTAAGAATCGTGCTCCGAACATTGTCATGGCTGCTCGTTTTGCCAAGCAAAAAGATCATTTGACCCTTATTCGAGCAGTTGGAGAGTTGGTTAAACGAGGTTTTTCTCCAAATGTGTATCTCGCAGGCACCGGGAATAATCGACACTCATCTCGAGCTGAGTCACTCGTTACTGAACTAGAGCTCAATGAGCGCGTCCACTTTTTGGGATTTTGCAACAGCGTGCCAGATCTGCTGTTAAGCAACCAGATCTGTGTTCTAAGCACCCATTATGAAGGTATGCCACTATCGCTCAGCGAGGGTATGGCAGCTGGTTGTGCAGTAATAGGGTCGTCAGTTGTGGGTGTCAAAGAAATGATTAATCATAAAGACGATGGTTTGCTTGTAGAGCCTAACTCACCCAAAGCGTTGGCGGATGGCCTAGAAGTCTTACTTACAGATGTTAATTTAGCAGAGCGACTGGGACTGAGAGCGCGTGAAAGAGCTAAAAATGAACTCAGTACGGAAGGTATGGTAGATCGATATGAACAACTGATTGGTTCACTATTGGAGAGAAAACTCTGATTTATTTAGGTGCCAGAAATAAGCGCTCATTATTATACTTTCCAGTGTGGTGTGCTGGGGACTCCAGCCGAGTTGATCTATAGCCTTTGCGCTATCGGCTATCAAAACAGGAGGATCACCCTCTCGTCGATCAGAAAACTGGTAGTCGACTCTTCTGCCCAAGACATGTTCACATGCTTTTATGACTTCTAAAACGGAGAAGCCATTACCATTCCCTAAATTAAATGTGTTAAACCCTTTATTGACTTGCATGAATTCAAGCGCTTTTAGGTGTGCCTGGGCAAGATCTTCAACATGCACATAGTCCCTAATACAGGTGCCATCAGGGGTGTCGTAGTCGTCTCCATACACTTTCAACTTTTCACTGGGATAGTTTGCCGGATTGAGTATTTTAGGGATCAGATGTGTCTCGGGTTCATGAGCTTCGCCTAATGTTCCCGAGTTATGGGCGCCTGCGGCGTTAAAGTATCTCAAGCATGTTGCATTCAGTCCATGCGTATCACAAATATGCTCAAGGAAATTCTCTACCGTAAGCTTTGTTCGCCCGTAAGGGTTAATGGGATTTCTTGGATGATCCTCATTTATTTTGTTAGTAATTGGGTTACCAAAAATAGCGGCAGAGGATGAAAATACAATATTGTTATTATCGTTAAGCATAAGCTCATTTATTAGGTTAAGGCTACCAACCACATTACTACGATAATAAGCATTGGACCTCTTGATCGATTCATCAACAAGCGATTTCCCAGCGAAGTGAATCACACAATCGAACTTTCTTCCCTTCAGAGCTCGTGATAAAGCTTCCTGATCAAGAAGGCTGAGTCGCATGATTTCGCTGCCTTTCACCGCCCATTCATGGCCAGTTGAAAAATCGTCTAACACTACAGCTTCATGACCGGCTTCTTGAAGGTACTTGACCATGTGTGAACCTATATACCCTGCACCACCGGGGACAAGAAAAATCATCAAATAATCCTATAGCTCATATTAATTAAAAACAAATTTTATGATCGCCATTTTATGGAACACCCCAAAGATGCAATTTGACTAGCGGGCCCTTGACCGGTCTCGGCAATGATGCGCATTGCATTAAGTAGTTCAGGTATTCGTTTGCCTGATCTATTTATTCCTAGGTTGTCTAGTCTGCCTCGGTATTGCAGGTCAGAAGAGGCGTTGAAGCCAAAAAAGTCTGGAGTGCACACCGCACCATAAGTGCTTGCCGTCTCTTGCGAGTCATCTATGAGGTATGGGAAGTCGAAGGAGTAACTGTCTGCAAATTCAAGCATCCTCAATGGGTTATCATCTGGGTAAGCTTGATAATCATTTGGCATAATTGCAGCAACACCTATACCAAGCTTTCGGAGTGTTTTCGCGTCTCTCGAAAAATCTTCTGCAATGGCCCTGACATAGGGGCAGTGGTTGCAAATAAAGGCTATGAGGAACCCATTTCTGCCCACTATTTCCTTTAAGTTGTATTTGGTCCCTTTTGCATCTAATAGATCTATGGGTGCAGCCTTCCAGCCAAAGTTGCAGGTGGGGGTGTCGGTTAATGCCATAATAAGGATTATATCGATTTAGAAGGTTGAATTTAAGTTATCTCTATCCACTTAATCTTTCTATACTCTGATAGAAAAAAGTTTTCGATGTGTCTGACGCAATCATTCATCGGTATCCCAACATTGCGCGTAATCCAGGCGCTGCGTAATCGACCATTTGTTTCTGTTTGTCGGGTAGGATTTCGGGGACTGGTTCCTTCAATCCGGCCAAGTTCTCCCTTGCAGTTCCGCTTTGTTTTCTGTCAGCCCCTACTCTTACTCTTTCAATCCAGTCTTTAGGAAGAGGGTTCAACCCTGCGTCGTTGAAGAGGGACTCAAAAAAATGTCGGCTTCGCGCAGATTCAAGATCCTTTGCATTCGCCATTAAGTCTTCATAGCGGATTACTATGGCGTTAGTTCCCATCCATCCGATTGCATTATGGGTATAAATTTCATGAAGCGTTGGCGATTTACCATGTATTCCGAGGATCATCATGTTTAGTACCTCATCAATGGACACATTGCCCCCTTTTAGGTGATCAAGTGAGCCTTTAAATGTGTCGGATAAGAAAAATCGGGCTCGAGCCAATACCCAATCATAAGGGTCTCGCACTAATAAGATATGCCTTACCGATCTTAGAGCAATTGCCGAATCATCACAAAATAACAAGTGACCCCAGCTAACTTTAGGTTTTGTCTTATTGAAGGCACCGATATGCTGTCGAAGGATAGGTATCTGAATGAAAGCATCATGATACTGTTGTACCACCGGCACGAACATCCGAATGATGTTTCGCATGAGATGGGTGCCTGATTTAGGTACTGAGTTTAAAAACAGGGGTGTTTTTAAAGGTTCTTGTGCGAAGTTGGCGTTCAGTTCGTTAAGGTTGTCGGGTTTGGCCGATATTTTTGGCATAGATCTATGTCCACATTTGAACACTTTAACACTGAATGATATGCCATATTGGGGATTCGGGCAATTTGTTGTTGTTAACAAAAGCCCCCACGAAATGGGGGCTTTGCAAAGTCCTGATCACTGCTCAAATAAACTGGCTACATTCGCTTATTAACATTCAAGAAAAATGCTCGTCCTGGCCAGTTGTACTGAGAATAGAAAGCAGAATTCCCTTGGGTACTCAATTCCCCGAGGCCCAAGGTGGTGACGCGTGGAGGAGCTTCATCAGTCGCATTAGTTACACCGAAACGGATAGTGGTCTCGTAGTCCTGCAAGTTGTAAGAAGCTGATAACGTGTGATATAAAACTTTCCCGCTGCCTAATACAACCCTGACGGTCTCTCCCCTGTATGTTGCTGTATTTCCTGCATAGGAATCGTAGTTATCTGCGTCACCGATAATATTAACGCTCCAGTTGTACTCCCAATCACCGCGCAACAAGCGGGTTGAAACTTGTCCAGTCCATTTGGGATCACCCATTTCTCCGTTAGTATTGATCTCAATAGAGTCTGTATATAATCGGTAGGAGTCTTCGATTTGGAACGTATGCTGCGTATCAAACACCAATTCTCCCCAGGGGATCTCGCTACGATATTGCAACCTAAGGTCCCAACCTCTATTTTTCTGACCCGCGATATTGATGTATGTCGCATAAATATCGGCAATGCTTCCAGTGGTCGGATCTCGATTGAACTGATCGCAAAGCGGCTCAGTCGAGAATGCATCAGAAAGATAGCAACCAGCCACCACTTGCGCTGCGCTCAAGGTTCCAACCTGATCATCGACCTCAATGTCAAAGTAGTCTGCTGATATTCTAAGATCTGCCCACTCTGGCGACCACACAAGCCCAATGGTGTCTGTGGAAGAGGTTTCGGCCTTTAAGAAACCAAGCCCGCCTCCGGTATGGACCGTAGCTGAAATAGTGCCAGCGAGGTCGGGTGCTACCCCGTCAGCTGCGCAGTTGTCAGCAAGCTCTTGCGAAATGCTTCCTGATGCAAGATTATCCTCCCATGTCAGGCAGGGGTCCACGCCTCTCTGGCCAATGAAAGACGTCTGATCAGCGAGGTATAACTCGAATAATGCGGGTGTTCGGAAAGACGTTCCTTTTCCAGCCCTTAGTCTAATCGTATCTGTAATTTCCCAATTCACACCTATTTTGTGCGTGTTGTCCGAACCATACGAGTCAACATCGGTGTAACGTGCAGACATGTTGAGACCTAGGCTTTTCACTAGCGGCTTGTCTTCAAGTAGAGGAATATCTATCTCGCCAAAGAACGCTTTCGTGGTATCTTTTCCTGAAGTAACGCCACTTCCAGACGTTCCCCAAGCATCTCCAGATCTGGTGATTTCCCCCGGAGTATCAAGTATCTCATCTGTGCGATAATGCATACCGAAGGCAACCGATACCTCACCCGCAGAGAGCTCCATAATTGGACCGGATACAAAAGCCTCGAAGGATTTTTGGGTGTATTCGGTCTCTCCAGTTTCCCAACCAAATAGGAAAGCCTTTTCCTCATCGGTAAAATCACCATTCAAAAATCGCGGATCATACCAAGGCAGGTCTAGGCAAGGAACACCCCTTGAAGTAGTAGTGCCGGCGCAGCTTCCATCTCCATTCGCAGATCCCCAATCATTTGCTCGAGAGCTGCTTTCGAAAATCCTTTGGCTTGAATACTCGCCCTCCGATTTAGAGTATTGAATAGACGCGTCATACATCCAATTCTCCGACATATCACCCGTCAATCCGGCAACGAATCGGGTATAGTCGATTTTGACTGAGGAGTCGTTTTGATCAGTGATCGGAGTGGAACTAAGCCACTGAGCACCCGACCATCCCTCAGCCATTATATTGTCTGGTCCTCCGAACGGGTTTGTAGAGTTGTATGTGTACGACCAGAATTGTCTGTAGCTGTTAACGTAATTCTCTCGTTGGTTTAACAAGACTTCGGAATAAAGCTGATGGTCATCTGAGATGTTGTATGATCCTTCAACGAGGAACGTCTTTATCTCAGTTTTAGGAATTAGGGATTCTTGGTCTTGAAACGGGTGATCAAAATTAGTGACCCCGTCAGAGTCGCGGTCCCACGCAACTGCGTACCAGCCTGGAGGAGCACTGATCCCATCAAGCGAATCTATAGATGGAACATAGTTCCCAAGATCGCCATCATAGTCATATTGTGCCTTTGCTCCGCTGGGAACCCCTCCAGAATAATCGTAGATCCAAACGTGCCCCCAAATAAGGTCTCTGCATGCTGGGTTGTCGGTCCTAGGATCTATCACATCACGCCTCTCGCCCGTAGTTGGACTGAAAATGTATTGTTCCCCGCAATTGAAATAATCCCTATCTCCTTTTGCAAGTTCTTCTCTTTTGTAGTAATCGCCGGTCATCCGGAACCGCCACTTATCACTAGATCTGGCAAAAGTAAAATCTGCATTGACGGTCTCTCCGCCCGATTCGCTGGGAGCTGACGTGAATGCGTTAAAGGAGGAGGCATCGCTTTTGTCTGTAATTATGTTTACAACACCTGCAACTGCGTCTGAGCCGTAAACGGATGACGCTCCATCCTTGAGTATTTCAACATTCTCTACCGCCGATAGAGGGATTGTGTTGAGGTCAAACGATGAAACTTGTCCTCTGATGCCAGCCGGTCCCGCTCGGCGGCCGTTCAGCAGCACCAGTGTTCTGTTAGCCCCGAGACCCCTCAATGAAATTGTCTGCGCGCCAGTGCCTCCGGCTTGCACAAATGCTGTGGACGATGCTGCGGTTACCTGAGACGATCCAGATGCAACTGTTGCGGTTTGCAGGAGTCCAGCAAGGTCTTCAACACCCTGAAGTTCTGCTATGTCCACCGAAAGGACATCTATGGGGGATGTGCTTGAGAAGGTATCTCTTCGGATTCGTGACCCAGTTACAACAACTTCTTCGACAGTGGATGCGACCAGTCCTGATAAGGTGGCGCTATTTGACTCTGAATCAAGCTCCACGGCTGTCGAAGTCAGACCGGATTGTGTCTCTGCATTAGTTAGATTCTCTTGAGTTTCGGTTTGCGATGTGCTGGGGAAACTCATCCCCAGAAGAGCTGCTCCGATTGCGCAAGCAAGTGGTTTCTTTTTCATCATAGTGGTTCTCCCATACCATTAATGATTTTTGTGATCCTAGCACAGAACCTCTGCAAGACTTAGGTATTATAAACCTAGCTCCAACTAACTTCCCCCAAAGCTCAATGACAACCGCGTTCTACAATACTTGTCAGGCTAATTAATTTCTGCCAACCGACCAATTGTATTACGAAAAAAGTAGTACTTTCAACGACCAATTCGCTTTAATTGATTTTTAATATGTGACTGGTTCGTTAATCCTATGTTTTAAACTTCAACAGCAAGTTTCTTAAGCTGACGATTCTTGTCATCGAGTTGCCTTGTCTAAATTCCCTATCCCAGCTTAACGTAAGATTTGATGCCACAGGGCTAATTTGACGAGCCCGGCATAGGACCAATGTTTCTATCGAAAAAGCTCACAAGTCGCTTCAGCGACTCTTCTCGATTATCAACGTTCGCAAAGCCATGACCCTCTTTTTGTTTAATGAGTGTTTCATAGGGTTTGTTTAATCTATCTAGCTCCCGCATTAGAATCTCAGCGTGGGCTAATGGCACCCGCTGATCCTCTGTTCCATGCAGAATCATTACATCTGCTTTCAAGCGATCAATGTAAGTTATCGGAGAATCTTTTATGCATTCAGCCGCATCAGCGCAAATGGCCTCCCTTACATATTTGATTCCCTCATCCCTCCTTTGAATATCGCCTTTCTTTGTCATGAGTTGTAAGTCGGTAACGCCAACATAGACGGCCGTGCACGCGTAGAGATCAGGCTCTTTTACAGCGCCCATTAAAGCAGCATAGCCTCCATATGATGCGCCATAAATACAAATTTTCCCTGGCTCGGCTATGCCTGATTTGATGGCCCAAGCGGTTGCATCCGTTAGGTCGTCTTGCATTTCATCGCCCCACTGCCTGAAAGCGGAATACATGAAATCTTTTCCATAACCGCCAGACCCTCTGAAATTAACCTGCAGCACTGCATAACCACGACTGGCAAGTGCTTGCACCTCAGAATTGAAGCCCCATCTGTCTCTCGGGCCATAAGGTCCCCCATGAGGATGAACGATCAACGGGAAAGGACCGTCTGAATCATCTGGTCTAGTAAGATATGCATAAACAATCTTTCCGTCTCTCATGGAAAGTTTGTAGGGCTCCATCGGACGCATTTTATTAGGGTCTATGTAAGCGTGCGCCTGTTCAATTTTGCTGAGAGAGGAGTCTGTTTTGTTGTAAAGTAGGTACATACCGGGATGCTTATCACTCCATATTTCCAACACAGCCAATTCCTCTTCAAGATCCTTAGCGGAAGTTTCAGACCGAATGCTTACTGCGTGATCAGGAAATTGCTTCTGAATGGCCATGAACCACTTATTTAGCGGACTGGTACTGCTTAACGGAACATACTGCGGATAGTCGGGCATTATCCATACTCCAGCCGCTATGCCCGTTTCCGTATCAGGGTCCTCATCCATCATGACCGAACGAATATCTACAGTGGGATGCTTGTATATGAGGGTTTTGGTCTTTGAGGCTATGTCATAAAGGTAGAGGGCTTGTTTGTCAGTATCATTATTATCCAATACCCAAAGTTTATTGTTCTCGTTATTAAACGCTTCTGGCGTAAATGTTCCTGAATATTCTTCTGATTCACTGATGAGCTCCCACTTCTGACCCACACGCTCAAAAACTTTCCAAGCCTCATCATCATCTATGTCATATCCAAACGAAAAACGGAGAGCACCCTCTCCATCAACCATCAGCGATGCATTCCTAATGGGAGACGAACCAATGTGTTGTTCTCTACCAGTATAAATGTTTAGTTTTACCAGTCGAGTAAATTGTCCATCCTTGCCGCCGCCCGTGCGAACCTCCATAAGGACATGCTTATCGTCCTTTGGCAGCCGATGCGTAACTCGAGCGCTGGTGCGAGCGGAAAAGCGCGAGAATTGCGTTTTTGATTGCTTCCCGGAACCATATATCCACTCTTTTTGAGTCCCATCAGCGTTTACTGCAATTATATTTCCCGTTCCAAACGGTTGCTCAAAAAAGCCATAGTTGGTTGCTTCCCAGGCAATTAGACGATTATCGTTCGCCCACATAAACTCGCCGACAAACGCTCGTCCAGTCATATTGATTTCATGGAGGTATTCTCGGGTTTTGGTGTCGATTATTACGAGCTTTTGGTCACCCCAGCCATCTCCCTCCAATGCCAGGCCGGCAAGATATTTTCCGGTCGGACTTATTTTGATGTCATCCCAGAGAGAATATTCGGCAAAATGTCTCAATGGAGTTTCTCCACCTGCCGAAACTATTTGCGAAACCAAGGTTAACGACAAGGCAACTAACAAAATTAACTTTTTAATCACAATCTATTCTCCTGCGGTGTATTTGTTTAATTCCACGGTATTGATCAGCCTTAGTGTGATGGTCGTTATACCACCATGATCATCAGTTTTCAGGCCACCCATCCGGCTGGTTTTGAAGCTTTGGCATAGTGCCCCATCCCCACGTTTTCTTGGAGCCATAACTCGTGCGGCGGCAGCTTGTTATTGCCTTCTTTGAGGCGATTTATTACCGCGTCGGCAACCCGGGGTTGGGGGCGTTGCTCTTGAGATATAGAGTCATGGGTCTCATCCATAAAATTCATACCCAACAGGATGCATTGATAGCTTTGATGATTCCACAGTGCTGCGGTGTCTACCGGTGCATGAGGGAAAGCTGGGTTACTCGATGCGGCGGTTGACAGCCCCTGAAAACATTGGTCTTCAAAATCTAGGGGTGTTGGTGGCCTCATTGTCCAATACTCTAGCTTTGCTTTCAGTCGATCATTTATCCGCTCTGGCCTCTGCACTTCTTGCCAAAATGATGTATCCGTTCTCCTAGTCAGGCAGTAATGCATGTTGATAAAATCGAGGATCTCATAAAATCGGTTAGACAGCACTCGATTGTAGCGGTAGGCCATGCTCTCAATGTGGCTGTCATCAAACGGAAAGTGCTCTGCCAATGCTACGGCACCAAGATCGCTGAGATACAAGCCAGTTGACTCTAAAGGCTCAATGAAACCTCCGGATAGACCGATAGCAATGCAATTACCTTCCCACACCTTCTGACGACGTTCTACAGAAAATTTTATTTGCCTGCTGTTCAGCTGATCAGCAGATGAACCTTGATAGGCTCGCATCTCTTTCTCTGCATCATCATCAGAAATAAAATGACTTGAGTGCACGTAACCAATCGATCGTTGGGATTGCATGGGAATATCCCAAACCCAGCCACTCGATAGCGCCGTAGCCGTCGTATAAGGCCTTACCAAGCCTGGATAATACGAGTCATAAGGAACATGCATCGTCACAGCCTGATCACAGAGAAGCCATTGGGAGCAGTCTTCTACGCCTATCGTCATAGCCTCCCCAATTAGTTTGGCTTTGAATCCAGTGCAGTCGACAAAAAGGTCTCCGTCCAAGGTCATTTGGCTGTCAGTCTCGATCGATTTTATAAACCCATTCTCTTGCTGATTAACTCCACTCAGGTTTGCTTGGACATGAACTACACCGCGAAGCAACGAGAAATCTCTCAGGTAGTCAGCAAATTTCTGTGCATTCATGTGATAGGCGTAGTTCAACGGTGGATCCAAAGCCAATTTTGACATCATCACTGGAGCGCGGCCCATTTCGCACAAGACTGGTTGAGCTGACACCGTTTCCATATATGGGATGCTCCGATCACTCTTTAACCAATTGGCGCTGGAGTGGTCTATCGGAAATTGCTCATACCGGCTGAAGGGGTGGTGATAGAAGCTGTTGTCGTTCCTAACCCAATTGACATATTTAATAGATTGCTTGAACGTAGCATCTGTAGCGCGCATAAAATCATTTTCATCCACCCCCACCACCGCGAGCAAGTGTCGCATAGAAGGTATTGTGGCTTCGCCCACAGAAATTCTAGGAATATCGGGCGACTCAAGCAATGTGATGTGTACATTATTATCTCGACCCTGACGGTTTAGGGCGCCATTTAGATAGGCGGCTGTCATCCAGCCTGCTGAACCGCCACCGACAATGACAACCTTTCGCATATATCCTCCTACCGATAATTCATTGATTATATTGCATATGATAGGTGCTCGAAAGTACTTCAGACACACACTAATGTCGACATCGGATGCCCACTGATTCTATCGATTCTTAACCATAGGCATATTTAGGCGTTCAAGCTCATTTAGCTATGAGATTTCAAACTATTAACAATGCCGTCAATGGACTTGATGGGTTGCCCTCAAGCAAGCAATTAAGAAGAATATCATAGCAGTTAAAAGTATTTTCAGGTATTTTCAATTTATCAAAACGAGAGGAGATGACTGGGATCGAGCTCCTTGAGGGAAAGAAAGATGCTTATAATTTGGAGCCCCAATGGATATGCAAAAGCAGCACTAATCAATCTCCTACTCGTTTATTACGATTCTTTTAAATGGTTACTTCATAAGTAAAACGGATGATGCTGTAATCAAGTATTCCTCTGGGTGGTCAGTCTGAGAATATCGGATACCCAGATCTTTGGAATAATGTTTAGCCTGATCATCACTCAATGTCCTTCTTTTCAACCTACCCTCCAGCGTGGCTTGCTTGCCAGAACTATCCGTTGGCAGGAAGAATGCGTAGTCCTTGAAAACGACGCGAGCCCAAATAGTTCCCTCGACTGCAATGAAAAAGCATCCTTTTCTCTGGCAAACTTTCGAAACATGGGTGGTAACTCGGACAAACTCCTCCTCATATTTCTCCGCTTCGGTGACAATTTTTGTGAGGCTCAAGCCGCGCTTTTTCGACGAAGGCAAGGCACCGAAAATTTCGTATTGACTTGTATCTGCAATTGGTTCTGACAGCCGAATTGACTCACTGCTGGTTATTGAGCTCAATATAAGCAGAGCAGAAAGACCCATGGCGCGCACTAACATTGTTTCAGACTCCGTAGTCTATTTACTTTATTGCAGCATCATCTGAGAAATCTCTGCGCCACTGAATATCAAGCTCTCCATCGAGAAATGAGTCGCAGTTCTGTTCGATAGAGTTAATCTTGTGAATCCACCAGGGATCTTCAGGTAATTTTTTTTGTGCTACTTGAATGGAATAATACCTATTAAGTATCTCTTGACACGCATATTTCACGTCAAGCGCAAATTTCTTTTCTATGTTCATTCCTCGGTTTACCCTCTTTTTTGTTTTCCGCTAACCTCTGACAGAATTAATACAACAATATGTTTGAATGTGACGGCTGTAATAAAATTAGGACGTTCAGTCTTTCGAATGCTCTTTTCTCGCATTAGCTTCATAGGTAAAAGTCAAAAGAAATAAGTTTGATCTATAATGCTAAGGCAAAACTAGATGCTGTAACGCCATTTAAAAGCATGTAAACATGCCATTTATCGATTATGGCGCGTGTTTCTCCTGACATAAACAACGCCGTTTCAAGCAACAGTATATCTTTCCTAATAATAGACTGTAAATGATAATTGTTATCAATTAATATAACAAAATTGAAATGGTTTCTGGAGTTGTTAATGCCTTCAAAAAGCAGGATTTTAGCGGTAAAAAGAATCGAAATGCTAGGTGAAAATATGAAGAGGATTACTCTGTCTGGTGAAGGGTTACTCGATTTCCCTGAAGGTCAGGAGGGCTCCTATGTGAAAGCATCCTTCGAAAAAAATACAGATTCACCTATCAATAGCATGGCGGAAAATCGTTTCTGTCGAAGGACTTTCACTGTAAGACATTTTCGAAAAAAGGAGCTAGAGCTCGATTTAGATTTCCTCTTACATGGTGACAGTGGCCCAGCGTCAAAATGGGCCACAAGTGCGAAAGAAGAGGATACTCTTGAGATTGCAGGCCCAGGTGCTGCAAAAATTGCTCCCCCGGAAGCAAACTGGTACGTGTTTGTGGGAGACATGACGGCATTGCCAGCAATAGCAGTGAATTTAGAGAAGTTGCGAAATGATGCGACTGGAATAGCACTGATTGAGGTGATGTCATCCAAAGACATCCAAGCTTTGAACAAGCCACCCGGATTGGATATCCAGTGGATCATTAATCGATCACCACTCAAAGGTTGTTCGGAGTTGATGGATCAATTTTTCTCCATTAAATGGTCTGGTCGAAATCCTTATGCTTGGGTCGCCGGTGAATTTGAGCTTATGCGCGGTGCGAAGAAGTTTCTGAGAGAAAAAAGGGATCTTACGAAAAATTCAATGTACCTGAGCTGTTATTGGAAAATTAACGATGACAACGAAGGGATGAAAAAAGCCAAAGCTTTATTTGAGCGTGAGCAGTCAGTTAATGCATAATTGTCATGGACCTTAACACCGTTGCGGACATTAACGAATGATATTTATGTATATGTAATCCTAAAGAAACAAAAACAGGGTTGTTGAAATTTTTATTTGGCAATGGCCAATTAAACCTATGTTGTCGGCTTCCAGATATGTATCAATGATCCAACTCGAAGGACGCAACTCGATCACGCCCTGAAAGTGCCGAGCCAGATCTTGCTCTTGAGATTCACTCCCAAAGTTACGAAACCTATCTGTGTCTGTTCGAAGAAAAATTTTTCGACCT
>CAJWMT010000050.1:0-17380 GCA_913044275.1 uncultured Cellvibrionales bacterium | reverse complement strand
CTATGACAGTAAAATGGGTGCAAGACCGATGGATCGCTTAATTCAAGAACACATAAAAAAGCCGCTTGCTGAAGAGGTGCTATTCGGCTTGCTCGCTAAGAATGGCGGCCTCGCCAAAGTGACAGTCACAGGCAATAAAGTTTCAATCAAATGCCAGCCAATTAATAAAACAGAAAAACCAGTGATCCTTGCAAAATGAGACGCGACTGGTATTTGTGTTATATCATCAAAACTGTTACAACAAACTTATATCAGGCTAGCGCTCTCTGTAAGTAATACGGCCCTTTGTTAAATCATATGGCGTCATCTCAACCTTAACCTTATCGCCTGTCAGGATGCGAATATAATGCTTGCGCATTTTTCCGGAGATATGAGCCATGATTATATGCCCATTCTCCAATTTAACCTTAAATGTCGTGTTAGGAAGTGTATCTATTACTTCTCCATCTAATTCAATATTTTCTTCTTTTGCCATTTATCTATTATCTTGTCGATCAGTTAAAAACGAGCGCCAGTTTGCCTTATAATCGCTTTTTTAGCAAAACCATCTATTATTCTCTATCCATTCCTTTACTAAAACTCCAATTAGCAACTCTCATTTATTGCCTTTGCCTTTTTAAAACTCATAAAATCGTCCTCAAACATAAGAAATCTTATGGCCATATTATCGACGGTCAAATCATATATAGCATCACGTAAGATGTCTTTATGTGCTAATTCAAAAGTTATTGACCACCCATAATAGCTCTATCGCATACCTTTGCGAAAATATCATTATCATCAAAGTTTGGCCAATCAATATTCCGATACCTTTGAACAACCAAGATATTCAGGAAATCCGAGCGCGGTATAGGTTTTGCTCCTAAACTCTCCAAATGAGGCGTTACTAATTGGCAATCAATTAAACTAAAACCAGCGTTTTTCAATCCTTCACATAGCGCGATTAATGCAACTTTGGAAGCATTAGGAACAATACTAAACATGGATTCCCCGCAGAAAATTCCACCGATAGCGACTCCATACAAGCCACCTATTAACTCGCCATTTAACCAAACCTCAATCGAATGAGCCGCGCCAGCAACATGCAGTCTGCAATATGCTTCCTCCATATCGGGGGTTATCCAACTCCCTTTACTTTTTCGATTTCCATCCCGACTGCATTCCTGCACTATTTTATTAAAAACTGAATCTGAAGTTATAGCATATCGATTTTTCCTAATATCTCGCTTAAGACTGCGTGAAATGTGGATATTATGAGGACGTAATATGCATCTTACGGGCGGACTCCACCATAGCAAGGGATCGTCTTTTCCATACCATGGAAAAATGCCTTTTCTATAGGCTGTTAATAATGTCTGTGTGTGAAGGTTTCCGCCTATGGCTAGTAAGCCATCCATAGACTGACTAGCACTTTTTGGGTCAGGAAATTCAGGGTTTCTTGAGTCCAGATAACTTATAGGCATGGAACTAGATGTCAAGATATCGTTCAGCATCAAGAGCCGCCATACACCCGCTACCAGCTGATGTTACTGCTTGTCGATACACGCTGTCAGTTACATCTCCCGCTGCATACACTCCAGCAACACTTGTCTGAGTCACATTTCCTTCAAAACCACCATTAACTTTGATATAGCCGTTCTTCATGTCTAACTGACCAGCAAACAATTCCGTATTGGGCTTGTGCCCAACCGCGATAAAAACTCCTGCAACCGGAATATCTTTGTCAATGGCCATTTTAATATCATTCACGCGAACACCAGTAACTCCCGAATCATCTCCCAAAATTTCTTTCAGCGTATGGCTCCATAATATAGTGACTTTTCCGATACTCTGTTTTTCAAATAATTTATCTTGCAACATTTTCTCAGCTCGCAATTTATCTCTGCGATGAATCAACACCACGTGAGAACAAATGTTTGACAAATAAAGAGCTTCTTCAACCGCAGTATTGCCACCCCCGACAACCACAACTTTTTGATTTTTGTAAAAAAATCCATCACATGTTGCACATGCTGAAACTCCCTTTCCAAGAAATTTTTGCTCCGATGGCAGACCCAAATATTGAGCAGAAGCGCCCGTCGCGATGATTAAAGCATCACAGGTATATGTATCCGAACCACAAAGTAGGAAAGGTGTTTTGTCGAGAAAAATCTTTTCAATATGGTCTAGGATAGTCGTGGTATTAAAACGTTCAGCATGTTTTTGCATACGAATCATTAGGTCAGGGCCTTGAACTCCGTCAGCATCACCAGGCCAATTATCCACATCTGTGGTAGTAGCCAGTTGCCCGCCTTGTTCAATACCTGTTATCAAAGTTGGTTTGAGATTCGCTCGCGCTGCGTAAACGGCAGCAGTCCATCCGGCAGGGCCTGATCCGAGAATTATTAAAGAATGATGTTTTATTTCGCTCATTTATTACCTCTTCACCAATGAATTCAAGTTCCCACGACAGGGGTGTGATGTAGCATATGATATATGCTATAGGTTAACTACTCCCATAAATATTTTATTATCATTTGATAGCCGCATGAATTCACATGGAATGAAGGTGTTTAGTCGATAATAAGCTACAATTATGTGGAGGGGACTCTGGAAGCAAAAAATAATTCACCAATTATGGATTCGTCAACGTGACTACAAACTCGAGGTTAGCAAGATTAACAGCGGAAGGAGCATTAATCGGTTTAATATTGGTGTGTGTCATCATTTTTATCTCTCTTATAACATATTCGCCCGATGATCCAGGTTGGTCAACGTCAGGAACAGGAGAAACTATAAAAAATAAAATTGGACCTGTAGGCTCTATTCTAGCCGACTTCTTTTACTATGCTTTTGGCTTAATGGCTTACATCTTTCCTTCAGCATTAACGTTACGAGCGTTTGAGAAACTGAGACGATATTTCCGTTCGTCTGATGATCAATTTGATCTAGAGGGACTAGTACTTGCAGTCGTTGGCTTTGTTTTGATCATGGCAAGCACATCGGCTTTAACCCATATCCATATAAGAGCTACAGATCTTGATTTCCAATATGCTGGTGGTCTTATAGGCTTTACTGTTGGGAATGCTTCTCTAGCGGCATTTAGTAAGATTGGCAGCAGCTTAATCTTAACAGCGATATTTTTATTTGGCGTCAGTGTGTTCGCGGATATATCTTGGTTTAGAATCGGTGATCAATTACGCTACAAGGTAATTGGTGTCTACAAGAATCTAAATCAATATTTCCTCATCAAGTTAGCCGAACGAAGAGAATCATTATTGTCACAAAAACTTGTTAACGAAAGAAGATCCAAATTATCCAATGAACAAGAAGAACAAGCGGAGAGAATCGCACCGATAATAGAGCTACCAGCTGGTGATGAAACCAAAAGCGGCCGCTTTGAAAGAGAAAAACAGCAACTACTATTTGAAGATGATGATCTTAGAGAATCTTTACCACCTCTAAATCTGCTTGATTCGGCCAATATGGAGGAGGGGATCGGTTACTCGACTCAATCTCTGGAGCATCTATCTCGACTGCTTGAGCATAAACTTCAAGACTTTGGTATTAGTGTAAATGTTGTAGCGGTTCTGCCAGGACCAGTCGTCACGCGTTTTGAAATCCAACCAGCCGCAGGAATTAAAGTAAGTCGTATCACGGCATTAGCAAAAGATCTGGCTCGCTCTATGGCTGTAATAAGCGTAAGAGTCGTTGAGGTAATCTCAGGAAAGTCAGTCGTTGGCATTGAAATTCCAAATGAACAAAGAAAAATGGTACGGCTCAGCGAGGTACTATCCAGTGATTCGTATGACCGTTCTTCATCCTTGCTAACCCTTGCGCTCGGACACGATATTTCTGGAATTCCAATTGTAGTTGACCTCGCTCGGATGCCGCATTTGCTGGTAGCAGGAACTACAGGTTCTGGAAAATCAGTTGGAATAAATGCGATGCTTTTGAGCTTGCTTTTTAAATCCTCCCCAGAAGATGTAAAGCTGATATTAATTGACCCCAAAATGCTGGAACTTTCAGTCTATGACGGTATACCTCACTTACTCACGCCAGTCATAACCGATATGAAAGACGCCGCTAATGGACTTCGCTGGTGCGTCGGCGAAATGGAACGTCGTTACAAGTTGATGTCTGCTCTAGGAGTGCGCAATGTCTCGGGTTACAATCGCAAGATCGAAGATGCAAAGAAACTTGGAAACCCAATTGTTGATCCGTTGTGGGAATCAAGCACTATCGTCGACACGATAGAAAATGGTCCGCAACTAACTCCTCCGTTGTTACAAAAATTGCCGTACATAGTAGTTGTCATAGATGAATTCGCCGACATGATTATGATCGTCGGCAAAAAAGTCGAGCAATTAATTGCTCGAATTGCTCAAAAAGCTCGCGCCGCAGGGATACATCTGATCTTAGCTACACAAAGACCATCGGTTGATGTTATCACAGGTCTAATTAAAGCCAATGTGCCTACCAGAATTGCCTTTCAAGTCTCATCAAAAATTGATTCACGAACTATACTTGATCAAGGTGGTGCTGAACAATTGCTCGGCCACGGAGATATGCTATATCTACCTCCGGGCACAAGCGTACCGGAACGTGTTCATGGCGCTTTCGTTGATGATATGGAGGTTCATAGAGTTGTTGCCGAGCTAAAACGCCGGGGAGAGACCGACTATGTGTCAGAAATAACGGATGAATTTTCTGTTTCACGAATAGCTGTGCCAGGATTTACATCTGATATCTCGGATGAAACGAGCGAAATTCAAGATCCTTTATATGATGAAGCAGTGCTTTTTGTTGTCGAGTCCAGAAAAGCTTCAATCTCATCGCTGCAAAGAAAATTCAGGGTTGGCTACAACAGAGCCGCTCGTCTCATTGAAACAATGGAAGAGCAGGGACTAGTATCTCCGATGACTAACAGTGGAATCCGTGAAGTTCTCGCGCCGGCCGGCAATAAGTAATGACAAAAATGAATTTCTTACAGAATATTAGACTTGTGGTGATCGAGGCCGCAATGATGGTGCTCGTCTGCGCTCCGACATATGCCGAAAATTCAGCGAGTTCGAAGCTATACGAACTATTGGAAGAAACAAATAGCATATCTGCTAGATTTCATCAGAAAATCAGTTACGATCTGAATAAAGGCGTAGCAGAGCAATTTCTTGGTGACTTCTTATTTCTCAAGCCAAATTATTTGCGATGGGTGATTGAACCACCGGCTGCGCAGGAAATTTTTTCTAATGGCGACAAGGTATGGATCCATGATCTCGAACTAGAACAGGTTGTAGTCTATGATTTTAATAGTGATTTGCTTGCGACCCCCATTATGCTTTTCTCGAGTTCCCTAGAGGAAATTAATGTGACGTATTCCGTAACCGAGCAAAAGGCAACTAAGAAGTTACAACATTTTATTTTGAAGCCAAAATCTCACTCTAGTCTGTTCACTCGTCTTGAACTTGTATTTTTTGAAAGGACTATATCCCAAATAATATTCGTTTCTGACGACCAAATAAATGCTTTTTCATTTTCCAATACGGAGACCAATTTTTCACCGGCTTTAGACTTATTTACGTTTGATCTGCCGAAAACCGCTGAAGTGCTCTATAATTATGCAAGGTAAAAATAGATTGTAAATCTGATCAGAAATCAACCCCATGACATCAAACAATTTATGCCGATCTAATAGCTTTTGCCTTATTCGAAGCGCGTGTAATTAAGGACTTTTTATGATAGATATCAAGCAGATACGATCTGATTTAGATGGGGTCGTATCAAAACTTAACAAAAAAAATTTCGAATTCGATTCGGAGCTATTTCTATCTATTGATCGAAAGCGTAAAGAATTACAAATTAAAGCTGAATCAAGTCGAGCCGAGCGTAACATGTATTCGAAAAATATTAGCTCACTAATACATCAGGCAAAGGCTGAAGGAAAAAATGTCGAAAACTTAACAAAGCAGGGAGAGAATTTAAAAAAAGCAACTCAAGAAGTTGAAGATATGTTGGAGCAAACTCAAAGACGATTAGAGCAATTGTTAAGTGAAGTACCTAATCTTCCAGATGCAAGCGTGCCAGAGGGCTCCGATGAATCATCTAATATCGAATTAACACAATGGGGGGAAATTCCCAGTTTCGATTTTACGCCCAGAGACCATGTTGATCTTGGAACAGGAATTGGTGGGCTCGATATTGATCGGGCGGCCAAAATAACTGGTTCGCGTTTTAGCATTATGAAAGGAGATCTTGCATTACTGCACCGAGCATTAAGCCAATTTATGTTGACAACCCACGTGCTTGATCATGGCTATGAAGAAATATATGTGCCCTATATAGTGAACGACCAATCATTGTTTGGCACAGGAAATCTGCCCAAATTTGCTGATGATCTGTTCAAACTCGATGATGACAGAGAATTCTATTTGATACCAACGGCGGAGGTGCCCGTCACCAATTTCTACCGAAATGAAATAATTGACGATTTACCGAAAAAATTCGTTTGTCATACACCCTGTTTCAGAAGTGAGGCAGGGAGCTATGGTCGCGATACACGTGGAATGATTAGACAGCATCAGTTTGACAAAGTGGAACTTATGCAGTTTGTTGAACCCACAGAATCATGGGATGCGTTAGAAGAGCTAACAGAAAATGCCGAATCAATATTACATAAGCTAGAGCTGCCGTTCAGGCGCATGGCCCTATGCGGTGGAGATCTTGGTTTTTCATCCGCAAAAACATATGATCTCGAAGTATGGTTGCCGTCTCAAAATACATTTCGTGAAATTTCCTCTTGCAGTAATTTTACCGATTTTCAGGCTCGCCGAATGAAAACAAGGTATCGCAGTAGAAGCACGAATCGACCGGAATTAATCCACACTATAAATGGATCAGGCTTGGCGATTGGTCGAACGCTGGTAGCAGTGCTCGAGAATAATCAACAAAATGATGGGTCAATATTGGTTCCTGCCATTCTCAGGCCATATATGAATGGAATGACCAAAATTGAACCTTTAAGGAACTGAAAGCTTTATGCCCGTATTCGTAAATAGCTCTCCTCATAACTGACCTCACTATCTTGCATTTGAAAACCTTATTCTGGCTTGCTAAGCCCCCATTTGTGCTCCGGTTTTTAAGAAAAAATCTAATAAAGAAGAAATTATTTTCTTTCTCTTTATCTTCTACTTACGTTAATATCCGCTGGTCACAAGAACAAGAGTATTCTTCCGTAACCGCAACAAATGAGTGTGCAATGAAAATAAAACTTTTAGCTGGCGCACTCGGAGCTGAAATCAGCGGCATAGATTTAACTGGTCATCTCAGTGCAAAAGATTATCTTGAAATCCGAACTCTGTTGATCGAACATGAGGTCATATTCTTTCGCGATCAAGATATTTCTCCAGCCCAGCAACACGCCTTGGCATCCTCCTTTGGGCCTTTACAAACTCACCCAGCGTACGCCACTTTAGAAGGATTTCCTGAAATTACTATTCTTGAGAGCACCGCAGACAAACCTAGCAAGATCGAATGTTGGCACAGTGATATGACTTTTCGTTCACATCCACCTATGGGCACTGTGCTTCGCTCGAAAGTAATCCCTGAAAAGGGTGGTGATACACTCTGGTCTAGCATGACAGCTGCCTACAACGGCCTCTCTTCGCAGATGCAGACTTTTCTTCGAGGGTTGACAGCTGTTCATGATTTTTCGTACGGCTTTAAAGATAGTCTCGCTGAGCCTGGAGGCTCCGAACGCCTGGCCCAAGCTGTGACAGATAATCCACCCGTGTCTCATCCCGTAATCAGAACTCACCCCGAGAGCGGTAAAAAAGTTATCTTTGTAAACCCTCTTTTTACTACCCACGTTGAAGGGTTACCGGCAGCAGAAAGCCAAGCAATATTGCAGTTTTTATACCAGCATAATGCTACCCCAGAATATAACTGTCGTTTCGCCTGGGAGGCCGATTGCATAGCTATATGGGATAATCGCAGTACGCAGCACAAACCCATAAATGATTACTTCCCCGCCTACCGATGCCTTGAAAGGATAGTGATCGACGGCGATAAGCCTTACTGAGAAGCCAAACAAAAGTCGATCATTAACTTGGCCACCCGATATTGATCAGTATTTTGTTCCAAAGATGTCATAGCTGCCTCATAGACCTTTGGCGGATAGACTGCTCGTCGAAGCCGAAATAGTGCCCGGCTAAAATCAGAAAAAAATTCTGGATGCCCCTGAAAAGTCAAAATATGCTTATCCAAACCGGTCGCAGCAATAGGGCAGGTATCTGTTGAGGCTAAAATTTCTGTGCCAGGGGCTGGAACAACTATTTGGTCTTGATGGCTATAAATTAAATTGAACGATTTGCCTTCGAATATATTCGGCTCTGCGTCCGGATTTAATTTTGCTTGCTTAGCACCCAGGGACCAACCAGATTCGGCCAGACATGTCCTTCCACCAAGTGCATGCGCGACCATCTGATGGCCAAAACAAATGCCAATAAATTTTTTCTTATATCTATGCAGAGTCCTGACAAACTCAGCCAGCTTTGTTACCCAAGCTATTTGCTCGTAGACACTACTTTTGCTGCCAGTCATTAAAAAGACGTCAACCTCATCCAAGTTTGCCGGATAAATCCCTTTATTAACCTCATAAGTAACAAACTCCAATTGCAATTGAGGGTCGGTATTAGCCAACTGCAGCAGACGCTCAAACATTAATGGATACTCTCCATAATGTGCCGCTAGCTCGCTTAGAACATCGTCCGTTTTCAATATACCCAGAGTTAATTTCATTTATTAATTACCTATTAGAGGTGTGCCTATTCAAATAATCTGCAAGATCTCGCTTGATTTCAGGTCCGTAGAGATAAAGGCCGATAATATTGGGCACCGCAATCAAAAACACCATCGCATCGGAGAAATCTAACACCGCAGTTAATTGAATCATGCAACCCAAGGCGACAAAGCCACAAAATCCTAGCTTAAAGATAATCTGAGTGACGTCACCCTCGCCAAACAAATAGGTCCAGCCTTTGAGCCCATAATAAGACCAGGCGATAGTTGTAGAGAAGGCAAACAACAACGCTGCGACAGCGATAATATAGGGTGCCCAACTAATGTGATGGGCAAAGGCCGCTGAAGTGAGAGCGATGCCCTCTAAGCCTAACCTATCATCTAGCAAGCCATTAGGAATAGCAGTGGTAACAATCACCAGAGAAGTCAGCGTGCAGATAAGCATGGTGTCGATAAATGGCTCCAACAGAGACACAAGACCCTCGCTAACTGGTTCATCGGTCTTCACTGCTGAATGAGCGATCGAGGCCGAACCTATACCTGCCTCATTTGAGAATAAGGCTCGCTGAAAGCCTACAATAATCGCTCCGATTGTACCGCCCTGAATACTGGGCCAACTAAATGCACTGTTGAATATAAGCGAAATAGCCTCTGGAAAATGCTCCGCGCTCATAACTATAATTAGCATCGCAGAAACAACATACAGCACTGCCATGGTAGGTACAATTCGCGCGGCTGCAGTGGCTATCGAACGAATACCACCGACAGTGACCAGAGCGACGATCGATGCCATAAGCAGGCCAAACAGCCAACCACGACCATATAACAAGCTATTTTCACCGCCAGTAATAGTCAACACCTGTGTATAGGCCTGATTGGACTGGAACATATTGCCAATACCTAGACAACCAATCACCAGTGAGAGAGCATAGAAACTTCCCAGAGACTTTCCAACTTTGGGCCAGTTGCGGACTGAAAAAAAGTGTTCCAGATAATACATAGGACCACCCGATACCGAGCCATCGGCATTAATTCGACGATACTTTACCCCCAGTGTGCATTCCACAAACTTGGTAGACATTGCCACAAAGCCCGCCATAAATAACCAAAATGCAGCGCCAGGGCCTCCTAAAGCGATGGCGACGGCTACACCACCAATATTACCGACACCGACGGTGCCGGAGATGGCAGTCGATAGTGCTTTAAAATGAGAGATTTCGCCAGCTGCCTCTTTATTAGGCAACGGATTGATCAACAGCTTGAACGCATGGCCAAAGCCCCGAAGATTGATCATGCGAAGGTAAACAGTAAACCAAATAGCTGCGATCGCCAGCCACACTACAATTAATGGGAAATCCTGATCAAATAGCTGGACTGAGTAAAACACCAGCTCCGAGAGTTCTTGGGCCAAGGGTCTAATCCAAGCGTCAATCTGCGTATCGATAACCATCAAAGCCCTTATAAAAAATAGCCGATATCAATAATTAGCCTTATATTTAGTCCGTAAAATATTATTATCATTACACTTCTCTGTTTTTTCCTGAGCGTGCTCGTTCTTTCATATCTGACTGAATATACACTTGATCCGTTGTCCCCATGCTGGCATGACCCAAATCATCAGCCATATGTTTTAACGGTCTAGTGGCAATATCCTGCGATGCTCCAGTATGCCGCAACCAATGGGTTGTCGCCTCTCGCAATGTCTTGGCTTCATCATTGAAGCCCTCAGAACGCATCTTCTCATAAGCGAGATCGAAAGCCTTTTGCACTATGCGGCGTAATTGACGAGAAGTCATGCCCCCATTGCCGCGATTTTTTGCTACAAGTGCACTATTTACACCAAAATTAGCGCTGATAGACGCACGATATGCCTGATAGCGCTGAATATAGGGTGATAGAGCGCTCGGAACCGAAATATCCCTCATTTTATTACCTTTGCCCAGCACCTTCAGCCACCGATTTCCATCGCTATCATGCCAAAAATGCTTCCAGACTGGCTGCCAATTGGATCTCTCGGATAACTCAGAAACTCTAAGATACAGGGTTTTCAGAATGGCGATAACAAATAATGTGCGCTCATGATTGGAATCCTCATTTGCCGCTGACTCAGCACACTCTAAAACCATTTCCCATTGCAGATCCGATAGGCGTTTAATATTTTTCTGGGTTGTTCCTTTGATCAAATAGGCAGACTGTTTTCGAATCGCTGGAATTGGATTACCAAAAGCATAGCCCTCATCAGTCAGGTAGTCATAAAAGCATGAAACGGCGGAATAGCAGATTTTCATAGCTTCATGGGAAAGTAGATGTCCGTGTCTACTAACTTCTACATTCAGTCCGGCCGCCATTGCTTCAGCTCGATCCTCTTTAGCCATCTTTGCAACAAATGGCCGCCAATTTTCATTTCGACGCGATTGTCCGTCGATTACTTTAAAACGATCCTGGACCGATGCGCCTACCCAGCTTTTGTTTGGGCTGTGCACAAAATCGAAGTATGCCTCTAGATCTGGGCGCTTAAGCTGGATAACGCTCTTATTGGCAATAGTCCACGCCCACAGAAGAAGACGCTCGATTTCATTCCGATAACCACGATAGGTAGCTTCAGATTTGCGGCTATAACTTTTTAAAAAGGATTGAGTATGTAGAACGTCACCTCGAACTTCCGTTATCGACTCGGAGAGGGCTGATATAAAATCTTTGGAATCGGGATAATCTTCAAACATCGCCATGCCCAAAGGCAAACGGATAAAAACTTTATGAGCATCAAACAATGGAGTTGCGTTAAATTCTTTGGACATACGCGAGCGCTTCTCATGAAAGTTGCATTGGACACCATAACAATCCAGAAGTCATTTAGCGTCTGGCTTTAAGTGGCGTCCACTTTAACAGTGATGTTTATCGTTGTCCATCTATGTCCACTAATTAAGATTAGAGGACATTGCATAAAGGTAAGTAATATCCTCTCCGGCCTTGACTCAATCACAACAAACATTTGCGCATAAAAGCTGACAGTGGCCTAAGTAAAAAGTATCATACGTTGTCCTGACCGGCGATCTAAAAATTCATACTTAAGGAAAATCATACGTCGGATAAAATCCGATCTTTGGAATATTAATGCTGCGTTTAATACAAAGTATTGCATTTGTCGTTTACTTCTCATATTCGGCATGGGGTCTCGGCGAGGAAACCAATGCAACCAAGATCGACCTCACGATAGATAAACTCCCCTATTACGATAACTTAGAAAAAAAATATACTCGAATAGAACCTGTCAGCGACGCGAAAGAGCTCTATCAAGAAATCCTAGCCAAACTGCAAGAGAAGCATTACAAGCGGCTAGAAATCAACGACGTTTTCTCACAACGTTATCTCGATTCCTACATCGAGTCTCTGGACCCCCAGAAAAGCTATTTTTTAAAATCAGATCTCGTGGAATTCAACAAATGGTCCGATCTGTTGGATGATCTTCTTTTGAAAGGTGATATTTCACCCGGTTACATCATGTATAACCGTTTTCTGCTCCGAGCTGAGGATCAGTTGCTCAAAAATCTCACTCTTTTAAAAAGTGACTTTGAATTTGATTTGACTGGCACTGATGAGCTCATTATAGATGCCGAAAAACGGACTTGGATCGACTCCCCTGATGACGCGATTGCTTTATGGCATAAGAGAATAAAGGATTCGTTGATTCGTCTAATCCTGAACGATAAGGATCCTGATGCGGCACGGGAATTGATAATCAAGCGATATGAGAATCAATTAAAACAACTGAGACAGAGAAATAGCGACGATGTCTTCCAGCTATATGTCAATGCATTCACTACCTTATATGATCCACATACTGCCTACTACTCACCTCAGACCAGCGAAAACTTTCAGATTAACATGTCACTTTCATTAGAAGGCATTGGGGCCGAGTTGCTGAGTGAGGATGACTATACCAAAGTCGTTCGCGTGATTCCGGGTGGTCCAGCAGATCTTCAAGGAATGTTAAAAGCAGAAGACAAGATCGTTGGTGTGGGGCAAGGAGATGAACCCATAGTGGACGTCGTTGGTTGGAGAATTGATGATGTCGTCGCGCTAATTAGAGGTCCAAAAGATTCAGTGGTTCGCCTTCAAGTGCTTCCTTTTAATTCAGAAACCATTGAAATAATTAAGATTATCCGTGACAAGGTGAAGCTGGAGGAAAGATCGGCGCAAAAGAGAATATTGGAACTTTCCGTCCAAAGTGAGACCTTTAAAATTGGCGTAATCGAAATTCCAGCTTTTTATATGGATTTTGAAGCATATCAACAGCGTGACCCCGATTACAAAAGCACCTCCCGAGATGTTTTTAAACTTCTTAGAGAGCTATCGACAGAAAATATACATGGTATCGTCCTAGATCTAAGAAATAATAGTGGTGGATCCCTTACGGAGGCCATTCAGTTAACCGATTTGTTTATCGAAACAGGCCCAGTAGTGCAAATTCGAGATAGTAAAAAACGAGTGTCTCCGGTTCAAAAAGCCAAGCGCAGGAGTGTCTACAGAGGGCCTCTCGTTGTGATGATAAATCGATTAAGTGCGTCAGCCACCGAAATCTTTGCTGGTGCCTTGCAAGATTATGGCCGTGCACTCGTCGTAGGGAGTCAGAGTTACGGCAAGGGGACCGTCCAAGATATAACCGGGCTTACGAAAGGCCAGCTAAAGATGACGATTTCAAAATTCTATCGCGTATCGGGAGACAGCACTCAGAACAGAGGAATAATTCCAGACATTACTTTCCCGTCACGTTTTAATATTGAAGAAATTGGGGAGACACATAAAGAAAATGCTTTGCCATGGGACCGCATAGCTCCTGTATCATTCGTTTCAAATCAACGGCTAAAGCAAGTCTCATCCCTTGTAATGGATAAACACAAAACACGCAGCTTAACTAGCCCTGATTATATTCATCTTATGGCTCAGAACGAATTAGTCAATGAATGGCAAAGCGAAGATAAACTATCACTTAATTTAGATAACCGTCGCCAGCGACTTAAAGAATGGGACAATAGAAATCTTTTGTTAGAGAATGCACGAAGAATTGGAAATAACGAGGAACCTTTTGTCACAGTGAAAACCTGGAAAAAGTATGAAGCTGCGAAGATTGCAACCACACATGAGGTTGAGTCGGGAGACACTCTGTCAGAAATTTCAATTACATATGATATGCCTATCAAAAAAATCATTAAAGACAATAGCATAGCTAATCCAAACGCAATTCCCTCTGGGTCTATCTTGCGGCTAAATAGAGATGACACCGATAAACCCATAGATACAAGACTTAAGGAGGCAAGCCATATATTAATCGATCAAATTAGACTTCTGCATTCCAAATCCAATGGCTTTATGAGCCAATCTTCGGAATTAATTTCATCATGAAGATGCGATTAATGTGTTTCAATGTGAATGGTATTCGTGCCCGCCTTCATCAACTTAAATCTGTGATAAACGAACATACACCTGAAATAATTGGGCTTCAAGAAACAAAAGTCCAGGACAGTGAATTTCCCTTCGAAGACATTAAAGCACTCGGCTATCATGCCGAATACTTCGGTCAAAAAGGTCATTATGGCGTAGCGCTTTTGAGCAGATCGCCGGCTTTGACTATAAAAAAAGGTTTCTCGTCGGACCAATCCGAATCACAAAAGAGATTCATAGAAGGTTCCTATGACTATGCGGGCGAAACCTTACACATCATTAATTGCTACTTTCCACAAGGTGAAGGTCGTACTCACCCGGTTAAATTTCCAGCCAAAAACAAATTTTATGCCGATCTTTACCATCACATCAAAACGAATTTCACTGCTAAAGATCGCCTTGTTGTTATGGGAGATATGAACGTAGCCTACAGTGATTTTGATGTCGGGCTAACGACTGAAAACCAAAAGCGATGGCTACGTTCAGGCAAAAGCTCTTTTCTACCTGAAGAAAGAGAGTGGCTGCAAAAACTCAAGAGCCTAGGCCTAAATGACACTTTCCGAATGATGCATGGCTCTGAGAAAAGAGTTTATAGCTGGTATGACTATAGAAGCCGAGGATTCGAACAAGAGCCAAAGATAGGACTGCGCATTGACCTGATCCTAATTTCTGAGGCATTAGGTTCTGACATTTATGCAGCGGGAATAGATGTGCAAGCAAGGGGAGGAGAAAAACCATCCGACCACTGCCCAATCTGGGCAGATATACAATTATAATTCCGCTTCGATTTCCGGAAGAGCTGTAAAAAGATCTGCTACCAAGCCATAGTCGGCTACAGAAAAGATAGGCGCCTCTTCGTCCTTATTGATGGCTACAATAACTTTGCTATCTTTCATCCCAGCTAGATGCTGTATTGCACCCGAGATCCCCACCGCTACGTAAAGATCAGGCGCTACTATTTTACCAGTCTGTCCAACCTGCATATCATTGGGCGCATATCCCGCATCAACTGCTGCTCTAGATGCTCCGACGGCTGCTCCAAGAGAATCTGCTAAGTTGTATATCATGGAAAAGTTTTCTTCACTGCCTAGCGCCCTGCCGCCAGACACAACAGCCCCAGCAGCCGTTAATTCTGGACGGTCCGATTCCGCCACTTCTTCTCCGACAAATCGAGAATTGTGCGTGTCATGATCCGATTTAATAGACATGACTTGTCCTGATCCGCCCGATGTCGCTGCCGCATCAAATGCGGTACCACGCACAGTGACGATTTTTTTCGCATCATTACTTTTAACCGTTGCTATCATGCTCCCAGCGTATATAGGACGCTCAAAAGTATCTTCACTTATCACGGCGCTAATGTCTGAGATAGCTTGCATATCCATAAGCGCGGCTACACGAGGCATAATATTCTTTGTGTACGTCGTAGCAGTGGCCAAAATATGGCTATATTCTGTGCTTTGCTCGGCCACCAACAATGCAATATTTTCAGCGAGACCAAATTCATAAGCGTTCTCATCGGCATACAAGACCTTTCGCACAGTACCCACTTCGGCAGCCTGATTTGCCACAGTTCCACAGTCTTTACCAGCTACCAATATATCGATTTCTCCACCGATCTCTAGTGCAGCAGTTACGGAGTTCAAAGTCGCTGCATTAAGCACAGCGTTGTCATGTTCAGCTAATATCAATATGCTCATCAAATCACCTTTGCTTCGTTTTTAAGCTTATCTAAAAGCTGTTTGGTGTCTTCCACGATTATGCCGGCCTGTCTTTCTGGGGGCAATTTGACCCCGATTAGATTTGTACGAGCTGTGATATCCACACCAAGCTCTTCCGACGTCACAATGTCAAGGGGTTTTCGTTTCGCTTTCATTATGTTAGGTAGCGAGGCATACCTAGGCTCATTCAATCTTAAATCTGCAGTCACAATCGCTGGTAAATTCAGTGTTATGGTTTGCAGGCCTCCATCAATCTCGCGAACAACCGTCGCTTCGTTGTTTTGAATCGTTAATTCGGAGGCAAAAGTTGCCTGCGCATAACCGGTGAGTGCTCCGAGCATCTGTCCGGTCTGATTGTTATCTCCGTCGATAGCTTGCTTCCCTAGCAGCACAAGGTTTGGTTCTTCACGAATACACAATTCCCGGAGACACTTTGCTACCGCGAGTGGCTCCACGACTGAGTCGGTCGACACAAGTATAGCCCGATCGGCACCTAAAGCTAAAGCGGTTCGGAGCTGCTCTTGAGACTGCTCTTGACCAATTGATACAGTAACAATCTCTGTAGCCACCCCTTTTTCTTTTAATCTGACTGCCTCTTCTACAGCGATTTCACAGAAAGGGTTGATTGACATTTTGAGATTTGCGAGGTCTGCGTCGCTGCCATCAGAATTAGGCCTAACTTTTACGTTGTAATCAACAACTCTCTTTATGGGTACTAGAACTTTCATAAAATCCCCTACCAGCGCGGATAAATCAAACTTTTGCTAGATCGAGTGTACACAAATACAATCGGGCTCTCAGACGCGCGCCATATTGCCAACTTTCGATCATAAAATCAATGATGACGTTGACTGAGTTTTATTCAAACCCGTTTGTTACAAGTTCCTCTCATCTAGGTACGTAAAACTAGTCGTATTAGATTGTGAGTTTTCTCCAACAGCTTGCCGCAAAGCATTGGATGGCTATATCGGCTCATTATTTGTAAAATGTTCAAGGCATAACCTGGTGTCCGAGGAGGCCCACTTGGAAAGAGAATTTATAGATTATGACGTAGTGGTCGTAGGTGCTGGCCCGGCGGGCCTCTCCGCCGCCTGCAGGATTAAGCAGCTAAACAATGAAATTTCTGTATGTGTCGTCGAGAAGGGTTCGGAAGTGGGTGCCCACATTCTGTCAGGCGCCGTTTTTGAACCCTCCGCTATCAATGAGTTATTTCCAGAATGGTCTAGCACTGGAGCGCCACTAGAGACTCCTGTAACAGGAGACGATATTTATTTTATGTATAGTGACAAAGGAGCCTTCCGTATCCCGGCTCTCTTCGCTCCCAAGACTATGCATAATGAGGGTAACTTCGTGATCAGTCTTGGAAAGCTGTGTAGGTGGCTAGCCCAGCAAGCTGAAAATATGGGGGTTGAAATTTTCCCCGGGGTTTCTGCGTCAGAGAT
>CAJWMT010000049.1:0-17931 GCA_913044275.1 uncultured Cellvibrionales bacterium | reverse complement strand
CGTTTTGGCGTTCGAGAACTGGGTTGATCTTTATTGTGTAACCTTGGATCACTCCCGTTCTCTCTAGACGTTCCATTCTCTGTTGGACTGTAGCGCGGCTCAAGCTCATCTTTTTTGCGATGTCCGAAACAGTTCGACGGCTATTTTCTTGTAAAAGTTTTAGTAGATCGTGATCGGTCTTCATGTCAATATGTCAAATTAATGATCAAAATGAAAAAAATTATATTGCAAATTGATAACTATAGCTATACATACTGTTTTAATACTTGATTAAAATGCTTCTTTATTTGTTTGGCTTATTTTCGGGATATCATCATGACTTCAATTTTAAAATTTGATCGCGAAAGTCGTAATTACAATGCTCATGAGCCAGACCGCGCTGCTGTATTGCAGGCTAATCTATGTGCTAAACATGTAAAGGGCTACGATGGTCCGGTTGTAATCATCTCAAAAAAACAGCTCAAGGATAATGTTTCGCGATTCAGATCGGCGATGCCAAACATCAGGCCTCACTACGCCGTCAAAGCAAACCCCAATAAGGAAGTATTGCAGGCGGTTTTGAGCGAAGGCTCCTTTTTTGAGGTTGCATCGATTTCTGAGATTGATGCTATGTTTGATCTCAACGTCGATATGGAGACTGTTCTGTACTCGAATCCAGTTAAGTCAGTTCCGTCCATTTGTCATGCTGCAAAAGCTGGACTAATTTGGTATAGCGTAGATTGTGCAGAGGAAGTCAAAAAAATCGCCAGTTTAAAATCAGATGCAAAACTATATCTGCGTATTAAAGTTTGTAATGAGGGTTCAATTTGGCCCCTTACTGGAAAGTTTGGTGCCGATTCAAACGATACAAGTTTGATAATTCAGGCTGCCAAAGAATTAGGTATGAGAATTCTTGGCGTCACCTTCCATGTAGGGTCTCAGTGCACGAATCTCTCGAACTGGGCTAACGCGATTGAAATAGGTGCAAATATTTTGCGAGAGTTATCAATGCATGGATTTAAACCGGAAATGTTGAACATAGGTGGCGGTTATCCTCTGCAAATTAATGGCACAGAGCCAACCATCGAAGATATAGGTAGATCGATTACAAAGGCAGTCAATTGTTTACCATCTAATATTCAAATTCTTGCTGAGCCGGGCCGTTTCTTTGCAGGTTCGGCCGGTTGCCTAGTAACCCAAGTTGTCGGTATAGCAAACCGCTCAGGAAAACGGTGGGTATATCTAGACGCCGGAATATATGGCGGCCTAATGGAACTAAAGGCCGATTTTCCAATAAGTCTTGTGAGTGAAAGATGTGGAGAGCAAGCGCTATGGACCGTCACCGGTCCGACTTGTGATTCCTTGGATGTTATGGGAGAAAAATGGCTGCCTAAACATACTCAGGTTCATGATTTGATCTACATACCTAACATGGGAGCCTACAGCACAAGCTGTGCTACGAGTTTTAATGGATTTCCTCCTCCCACTTTGAGCATGATTAATTAAAAAACTGCAAGCCTTTGAATTCAGGCGCAGATCGGTTCTAGCTGATTTGAGCGTTCATTGGTATGGTTATAAGGCCACGCTATCGTTCCAAATATTTGAGTTTATTTGGTACATTGGTCCACTGTTCATGATCGGGCGGAGGATCAATTTTTTCGATTATATTAGGCCATATCTCCGCTAGTTCTGCATTTAGCTCAATGAATTCCTCCTGTCCAGACGGAATTTCATCATCAGCGAAAATCGCTTCGACTGGACATTCAGGCTCGCAAAGGGCGCAATCAATGCATTCATCGGGATGTATCACTAAGAAATTTGGCCCCTCGTAAAAACAATCGACAGGACATACCTCGACGCAATCTGTATGCTTGCATTTAATGCAATTGTCGCCAACTACAAATGGCATGTGAGCTTTCTCTCTTTTACGCTGCTTTCTTTGAAACTTTTAACCGAGTAAGTATACCATTGCGATTATAATACCAGTTTCTAAATGCTGCTTATTTTCGTCACTAAAATGCAAACATACTATGGTTTTTCGAGCATTTTTTTCAACTTATATACGAAATCAAGAGCGGTTTTGGGTGTCATGATGTCCGGGTTTATATTGTTAATAACCTCATTTAATTCTCCCGATAAAGGGGAGGACGGGGCGTCTTTTTTCATCATCGGGTCAAGTTCACACGTCTTATCAGAGAGTTGCTCCATTTCATGCGGGGTTTCGATCGATTCCAGCGTTGAAAGCTTGGCTAATGCGATGTCAATAACCTGCCTAGGTACTCCCGCCATTTTAGCCACTTGAATACCATAACTTTTGCTAGCTGGGCCCTTCTGTATACTGTGTAAAAAAACAATCTCATCATTATGCTCTGTGGCATCGAGATGCACATTTTTCGCATTATTGACCTCATTAGGTAAGTTGGTTAGCTCAAAGTAATGAGTCGCGAAGAGTGTCATTGATTTAACATTCTGCGCCAAAGAGTAGGCGCATGCATATGCCAATGATAATCCGTCAAACGTGCTAGTGCCGCGACCTATCTCATCCATTAAGACCAAACTTTGGTTGCTGGCGTTATGCAAAATATTGGCTGCTTCAGTCATCTCAACCATAAAAGTTGAGCGCCCACCAGCCAAGTCATCCGAAGAACCGATACGCGTGAAAATTCTATCGACTAAGCCAATTTCCGCCGTCTTTGCAGGTACATAGCAGCCTATCTGAGCCAGAATCACAATAAGCGCAGCTTGTCGCATATACGTTGACTTTCCGCCCATATTTGGTCCTGTGATTATTAACATTTTTTGGGATTCATTGATTAGCAAATCATTGGCTATGAATGGGCGATCTAGGGAATTTTCAACAACGGGATGTCTGCCTTGTTCTATTTTGATACCGGATTCATTTCTTAGAGATGGTCGACAGAAATTTAGCGCATGCGCTCGTTCCGCAAAGGTTGTTAGAACATCCAGTTCTGAGATTGCGATGGCACATTTTTGCATTTCGTTGAGATCTTCGTTTAGCTTCTCCAATAATGATTCATACAATTGTTTCTCTAGCGCAAGCGATCGGCTTTTTGCACTCAAAGCTCTATCTTCAAATTCTTTTAATTCGGGCGTAATAAAGCGCTCGGCATTTTTTAGTGTTTGCCTTCGGATGTAGTTTGTTGGAGCATTTGCGGTTTGCCCGCGAGATATTTCAATGAAATAACCGTGCACGCGGTTATATCCGACTTTAAGCGTGGATATTCCCGTGCGTTTTTTCTCAAGCTCTTCGAGCTCAATCAAAAAGTTACCCGCAGAAAAACTGAGTTCTCGGAGTTCATCTAATTCTTCATTATATCCGTCAGCAATCACGCCCCCCTCTCGAATGATCGTAGGTGGATTATCTTTAATAGCTTTCCTCAAGAGTGAATCTATATTCGGCAACGGTTTAGCACATGAAGCCAATCCGACGAGGCATCTCGCGGAGCACTTATTGAGCAGACTCTCTAGATCTGGTAGCACCGCTATTGATTGTTGAAGACGAACAAGGTCTCGTGGTCGAGCAGATCGAAGGGCGACACGTGTCAATATTCTTTCCATATCACCTATTTGCTTTAGTGGCGCTTGCAGTTTTTCATAAAGATAAGCATTTTGCAGTTCGGCAACACAATCTTGGCGCGCCTGAAGTGCATTTAGGTCTCGAAGAGGCCTATTGATCCAGCGACGCATCAGACGGCTACCCATTGAAGTGGCACATCGGTCTATAACGTTATAAAGTGTATTTTCTTGACCACCTTTCAGGTTGGATACAAGCTCTAAATTGCGTCGGCTGGCCGAGTCTATTAGAACACTATCATCCCGATTTTCGGTTTTAATTGTATGGATATGCGGAAGTGAGCATCGCTGAGTATCTTTGGCATATTGAAGTAAACATCCTGCTGCTGAGATCGCTAAAGACATGTGCGCGCATCCGAATCCGTTTAATTCAGATGTTCCAAATTGCTTGTTCAAGATTCTATGGGAATTGTCAAGGTCAAATTCCCATGGCGGGCGTTCCCTAATAACCGCGGATTGCAGCACTATTTTTATTCCTGAATGTTCTGGAATAAGCAATTCAGAGGGAGATAAGCGCTCTAATTCGCTAAATAGTTCACTTGGGCTACTCACCTCTGTAATTAGAAATTGTCCAGAGCTCATATCTAACGTTGCCAAGCCAAATTTTTCGTCATCCATTGATATCCCTGCAAGCAGGCTATCATTTCGATTATCTAGCAGAGCTTCATCAGATAGAGTGCCTGGAGTGATGATTCGAACGACTTTGCGTTCTACAGGTCCCTTACTTGCATTCGGGTCTCCAATCTGCTCGCAAATGGCCACCGAAATGCCTTGCTTAACTAGTTTAGCTATATAGCCTTCGGCTGCATGATGAGGTACACCGGCCATTGGAATAGGCTCTCCGTTTGCTTTCCCTCGCGAAGTTAAAGTTACTTCTAGCAATTCACTGGCTAATTTCGCATCGTCGAAAAATAATTCATAAAAATCCCCCATCCGATAAAACAGCAATACATCCTGATGTTCAGCTTTAATCTGCAAGAATTGCTGGATCATTGGGGTATAATTTTTTACGAGCGTGGCATTCATAGTAATGTTTTTAAGAAGATAAATGTGTTTCGGATTAGATCTCATAGTTTGCTTGATCGTGATTGAGAGTATAGCGAAACTTAAAACATTTTTTATTTTTTAAACAATGAGAATGCGGTACTCTATCTCTTGTGTCATTGTGATCTTTGTTACAAGGAATTTTTAGTAGTAATTGATTCCTAATTGAACAGTGAATAGGTTTTGATTACCTATTCACAACTACCTTTTGTCTCAAAAAAAAGTATTGCGATTGTATAATGAAAGATAGTATCGCTGAATTATCAAAAGACCTTGGCTTGGAATTGTTGAATAACTGCGCATCGGTAACAGTCGCCGAATCATGTACCGGTGGGGGATTGGCATCAGCTATCACCGAGTCGGAAGGGAGTTCACGATGGTTTCGAGTCGGTTTTGTGACCTATTCCGATTTTTTCAAACAAACATTGTTAAATGTTCCGGCCACGTTGATTGAGAGAGAAGGATCAGTCAGCGAAGCGGTTGTCCGATGTATGGTGGAGGGTGCCGTTAATTTAGCTAAAGCGGATTATGGAATTGCTGTTAGTGGAATCGCCGGACCAACTGGCGGTCGTCCCGACAAACCGATCGGGACCGTTTGGTTTGCGTGGAAAAGCATTGAGGGCATTGGTTCTAAGCGGCTTGTTTTTTCTGGTAATCGGAGCATGGTAAGAACTCAAGCTATCGAATTTTCTTTGAAACAACTCTTGCATATAGCAAAGCGATCTAATACTGTATAAGTATCCAGCTCAGGAATCCTACTATTTTATTCATGACTACAACATTTTTATAAAAGAGGTGATATTGATGGACGTTAACAAAGAAAAAGCACTGCAGGCCGCCCTTAGTCAGATCGAACGTCAGTTTGGGAAAGGAACGGTGATGCTGATGGGCGAAGATAAACGACCCGCTATCCCCTCTATTTCAACTGGTTCTCTGGGGCTGGATATAGCATTAGGCATTGGGGGGCTACCAAAAGGCCGTGTAGTCGAGATCTATGGTCCTGAATCATCAGGAAAAACAACCCTAACTCTTCAGATTATTGCCGAAGCTCAAAAAGCGGGTGGTACCTGCGGTTTTATTGATGCAGAACATGCTTTAGACCCTGTTTATGCTGAAAAACTTGGCGTCATAGTTGATGATCTTATCTTGTCTCAACCTGATACTGGAGAGCAAGCTTTGGAAGTTACAGATATGTTAGTTCGTTCAGGTGCAATCGATGTTCTAGTGGTTGATTCGGTTGCCGCCTTGACGCCTCGTGCTGAGATTGAGGGTGAGATGGGCGATACGCATGTAGGATTACAAGCAAGATTGATGTCCCAAGCCCTCAGAAAATTGACTGGTAATATAAAAAGTGCCAATTGCCTGGTGATTTTTATCAACCAAATCAGAATGAAAATTGGTGTAATGTTTGGCAATCCAGAGACTACTACCGGAGGAAATGCACTGAAATTTTATTCATCTGTTCGTTTGGATATAAGGCGCATTGGAGCAGTAAAGGAGGGCGATGAAATTGTTGGCAATGAAACGCGGGTTAAGGTGGTCAAGAATAAGGTCGCACCCCCTTTCAAACAAGCTGAATTCCAAATTATGTATGGGCAGGGTATCAATTATAATGGTGAATTGGTGGATCTGGGGGTGAAACATGATTTTATTGACAAATCTGGAGCTTGGTATGCATATAAAGGCGATAAAATGGGGCAAGGTAAAGCGAATGTTTGCAAGTTTTTAGAAGAAAATACATCCATTGCGGAAGAAATCGAAGCCCTGATAAGAGAAAAAGAACTCGGAGGTTTAATGCCACATAGTGAGCCAAGGGAAGAAAGTGCTGACAGTGATTAAATCGCCAAACTAAAGATGTCTATTTGCATCAGTTGGATTAGCAAGCTGAAAAGTGTTGGGTATTCTAGTGAATCAAACTGATTCCTCGGCCGATGAAAAGAAGATTCGGCAAGCAGCGATGAACATGCTGGCGAGAAGAGAGTATTCTAGACTAGAGTTAGAAGATAAACTTTCTCAAAAGTTCGCCAACTCACTCGCCGTGACATTGGTAGTCAATCGGCTTCGTACTGAAAATCTCCAATCGGATAGCCGTTATATCGAGGCTTTCGTTAGAAGTAAAATAGCCCGAGGTCAAGGCCTTCTGAAGATACAGGCAGAACTTCTCCACAAGGGCATCGATGAAGAGCTATTTAAAAATATTTGCTTGGAGATGCGGATTGATTGGAATACCCTGGCTAAACAGGTAGCATCACGAAAGATTTCCCACCGGAAACCAAGTAACCACATAGAACGATCAAAAATTATCCGTTTTCTGCAATATAGAGGTTTCACCTTAGCAGAAGCTATGAAGGCAATGGATGAATTTTGTGAATCCAAGTGACAGGTTTCCACGTGATTATTTATTCAGACTAAGACAGCGATGATGCTCAAAAATTTCGACTAGCTTTGTTTCGATCCAGCTGTTGGCTCGACAATCTTTAATGAAGCCGCAATGACCACCATACTTTTGCAAGTTTATCGCAAGCGCAGTGGGCGGATTGATTAGGCTAATGTCAGAGCTTGGGATCACGGGATCATCTTCTGCAGCAATTAGATAAGCTGGACTATTTAGTGCTGCAAGTCGATTGCCAGTGATTGCATAAGCAGAAAAGTAGGCGGTCGGAGTTGGATATCGAGTATATCGTGGGATAAAAAGTTCGTTCAGGTCGTTGAGAGATCTCGCAGTCCTTAATTCGTTAAGAAAGTCATATTCTGGAAATGCGGCCTGTTTCGCTTTGAGAGAATGCTTCCATCGCCTGTAAAAATACCTTTCATATATAAAAAAGGCTTTATTTAGCGTGGCCATTGTATTGACAGGATCAATAGGGGGAGAAATAGCTGCAGTTGCAGAAAGATTTAGTCTATCTCCTTGGTCTGCTGCGATTCGCAACGCAAAACTTCCACCCAAAGAGAATCCGGCCAAAAAGATATGCTGATAATTATTTCCATTTAAAAATGTTTCTATGGCTTCAGCAACTTCTTCGGTCATAGTCGAATTGAAGAAATGACGATTTAAATGATGGCTGCCTCCATGGTCTCGAAAATTAATTCTTAACACGTCAAATCCGTGTTTAAGAAGTTTAAATGCTGTCGTTACCTGATATGCAGATCTGCTCGAACCCTCCCACCCATGAAGCAATATCGCGATCGCTTTGTTACTAACTTGGGCGCAATCAAAGTCAGCTATAAGACGAATATCATTGCGTGATTTTAGAATTAGCTGGCGAGTTGTGAGTTTTTTTTGCAGCAAAATAGAGCGGTATTTTCGTGGTCCTATACTATTCATAATGCTTTGTATATGAGCATTTTTCAGATGGTTGGGCGGATGAAAGTCGTTTGAAATAATCATGATTATTGAAATGTAGTTGACTAATATGATAATTGTAAGATCAATTATGGATAATGTATCTGTGTAAATATTAAAAGTAGATTTGATTATCCTTAGTTACAAGAATTTCTTTTGGAGTTTTCTTCATGCCTTTTTATCAATGGGTCACCCTCGTTTTGGGCATTTTAACTGGAACTTTATCTTGGTCAAAGATTGTCACTGATCCGACTGAAGAACTCTTGAGGGCAGAATCGCAATTAAACAATGGCGTTATGGAAAAACTACTATCAATTAAAGATCCTAAACATTCTGATTTTGGGATAAAAAATAACTGTATCAATACCAGCAGGATCCGAAGCTTGAATTTTATCGATGATCAGATGGCATATTTAGATGTTGGGCGAGGGCGGCAGATAGTATTATATTTAAGCGATAAATGTCCTGGAATAAAGGCCCGTGGTTTTATTCAGAAGACACGGGCTAATAGATTATGTGCTCATTTTGACTCATTTGAAGTGATTGATACTGGAATGAGATGTCGAATACAATCGCTTGAACCACATATTACACTTGACGCTGATGACTAAAAGAGCTCCCTGTCTTCTTGCCAAATTCCATCTAGTGGCGCCTAACTTATTGCTTATCTTATGGTCGCTAAATTGTGGCGCAGTAGTTGCCGACACTGTCGGTCTGGGAAGACAAAATCCAACTGAATGGCGAGGGCGGTTGGTTCAAGGGGCCCTTCTGGTTGGAGTAGCTCCTGAGGGTCATAAAGTGTCATATCAGGGAACTGCATTGCCGCTAACCTCTGCTGGCCAGTTCTTAGTGGGTTTGTCAAGAAACGCAACGCAGACGGCAGAGATTGTGTACATTAAACCCGATAACACAAGATACTCTCAAAGTTTTCATGTTGATATCCGAAATTACGAGACGCAGATTATAAATGATGTGCCTCAGGATAAAGTCATGCCTCCTCAATCTGCTCTTGAACGAATCGCAAGCGATTCCAATGCTGTTAAAGAGGCTAGAAAGAAAATCACTCAGCACGAGTGGTTTGTTGATGGTTTTATACGACCAATAGATGGCCCTATAACTGGTGTTTATGGAAGCCAAAGAATTTATAACGGGATTCCAAAACAACCCCATTATGGTGTTGATTATGCAGCTCCCAAGGGAGCGAGGGTGAGAGCCCCAGCTGGAGGGCTTGTAACGCTTGCTGATCAGGACATGTATTTTTCTGGTGGCACAATCATTGTTGATCATGGTCATGGGTTAAGTTCAACATTTTTACATTTGAGTAAAATCCTCGTAAAGCCAGGAATTTATGTCTCTAGGGGGATGGAAATAGCTGAGGTGGGTGCTACGGGTCGCGCCACTGGTCCTCACCTAGATTGGAGAATGAATTGGAGAGACGTTCGCATTGACCCCTTATTAGTGCTAGAGGCTCTGCCTTTCACAAAAGAGTAGTATGTATAAGTTAGGTGTTCTGCATATGGAGATTGCCGCGAATTTTTATTACACTTGCGTATCGACATTACGGTGGACGACATGGACAAAAAGTTACTCAGTATTTTGGTCTGTCCAGTGAGTAAGGCGCCCCTCGTTTTTAAGAAAGAAAGTCAAGAACTTGTATGCTCGGCGAGTGGTTTGGCATACCCGATTCGAGATGATATTCCAGTTATGCTGGAGTCAGAGGCACGTTTGCTGACAGTTGATGAAAGATTAAATAAAACGGATTAACTAAAGCAATAGATAAGAGGGATTAGCTTTATCATGAACGAGCCGGCGGTTTCTTTATTTACTCGAATTATAAATGGTGACATACCTGCTGAATTCGTTTACGAAGATGACGAATGCGTTGTAATAAATGATATTGCTCCGCAAGCTCCTGTGCATATGCTTGTAATTCCGCGTAAGCCTCTTTCCCGTCTGTCAGACGCTGGTTTAGAAGACAAAAATTTGATGGGTCATCTGTTATGGGTGGCAGGCGAAGTTGCGAGAGCTCAGGGTATTGATAATGCATTTCGGCTGGTCGTTAACAATGGAGCAGAGGCAGGTCAAACAATTTTTCATTTACACCTTCATGTTCTGGGTAGAAAGTCATTTGATCACGCAGATCTTTCTTCAATTTAATCATTGTTTACCTACTTTTTTTGGGGTCGATCATGAAAAGTGCTGAGATCCGAAAGGCTTTTTTGGATTATTTTTCAAGCAAGTCGCATGCTGTCATAGACAGTAGCAGCTTGGTTCCAGCAAATGATCCAAGTCTCCTGTTTACTAATGCGGGAATGGTTCAATTTAAAGATGTGTTTCTAGGCAAAGATAAACGCGCCTATTTAAGAGCTGTTTCTTCACAAAGATGTGTTCGGGCTGGCGGAAAGCATAATGATCTTGAAAATGTTGGCTATACAGCCCGTCACCATACATTTTTTGAAATGTTAGGTAACTTCAGTTTCGGTGATTACTTTAAAGAGGATGCAATTCGGTTCGCTTGGGAATTTCTTACAGATATTTTGAAATTGCCTGAGGAAAGACTATGGATCACTGTTCACGTTAGTGATCAAGAGGCTGAGGAAATTTGGTTAAATAAGATTGGGATAGACCCTGAACGGATTACTCGACTTGATGAGGATAATTTTTGGCAAATGGGTGATACAGGACCTTGTGGCCCATGTACTGAAATATTTTGGGATCACGGAGAACATGTCTCCGGAGGGCCTCCTGGTAGTCCGGACGATGACCTTGATAGATACATCGAGATATGGAATTTAGTCTTTATGCAGTTTGAACGTGGTTCCGATGGACAGATGGTTGCACTCCCTAAACCCTCAATTGATACCGGAATGGGTTTAGAGCGAATCTCAGCGGTGATGCAAGGTGTGCACAGTAATTATGATATTGACCTTTTTAAATATCTGATCAATTCAGCAGCCAAAATTGTCAGATGTGCTGACATTGGCGATGACTCTTTAAAGGTAATCGCTGATCACATTCGTTCATGTGCATTTCTTGCTATGGATGGAGTGATTCCTTCTAATGAGGGACGAGGCTATGTTCTTAGACGTATTATTCGACGAGCCCTTCGGCATGGCCATAAATTAGGAGCAGATTCCTTATTTTTTTACCAGCTCATTCCCGCACTGGTTGAGGTTATGGGAGACGCATATCCAGAATTAAAAAACCAGCAAAACCGATTATCATCAATCATTCGTTCAGAGGAGGAACAATTTGCAAGGACTCTTGATAATGGTATGCAGGTGTTAAATGATGCGATAGATGCCATGCCCGGAAAAACCCTTCACGGAGAAGTGATTTTTCGCTTATACGACACTTTTGGGTTCCCCACGGATTTAACGAATGATATTGCGAGGGAACGTTCTATAAAATTAGATATGGAAGGCTACGAAAAATGCATGGAGCAGCAACGGCGGCGTGCAAGAAAGGCTAGTAGATTTGTTGTCAGTGCTGCGAGCACGAAAAGTATTGATGGATCAACAGAATTTATTGGACATAATTTCACTGAAGGTGAAGCAAGAATCTCTGCCATTCTCCAAGAAGATAAATTTATCGAACGTTGTGAGATCGATAAGGAAGTGATTATTGTACTCGACCGTACACCATTTTATGCTGAATCAGGAGGGCAGATTGGCGACGGTGGTTCTATTTATGTTAATGGCAGCGAGTTTGCAGTAACTGATTGTCAGAAGGAAAACGACCATCATTTGCACTTTGGGAAAGTAGTTTTCGGCGAATTCAATCTGGGTGATAGTGTAAGCACTTCAGTGGACAGTCAAAAACGGTTGGCAGTATCCAACAATCATTCTGCCACACATCTGCTTCATGCGGCCCTGAGGACAGTATTGGGCCAACATGTAACTCAACGCGGCTCGCTCGTTGGTCGCGATAGATTGCGTTTTGATTTTTCTCATAACGAACAAGTATCTATTGAACAGATCCGTGACATTGAACAGATTATCAACGAACAAGTAATTGCAAATACAGAGGTTGAGACGTCGCTGATGTCAATGACAGAGGCAAAAAAATCTGGAGCAATGGCGTTATTCGGAGAAAAATATGGTGACGAGGTTCGCGTAGTGAGTATAGGCGGAGAATTTTCGGTTGAATTATGCGGGGGTACGCACGTGTCGCGGACCGGCCAAATTGGACCAGTACGAATTTTTTCAGAATCTAGTGTTGCATCTGGTGTTCGTCGAATTGAGGCGATCACGGGTCTTGATGCTTTGGTTTATGCTGACCAAGCTGAATCGATTCTAGAGCGGGCGTCGTCAATTTTGAAGGGATCGAGGAGCACTATTTTAGATAAATTGGATGCACTCCTCGTTGAAAATAAGCGGCTTCAAAAAGATATAGATACATTGAACGTTAAAGTCGCAAAGTCCTCAGGCGCCGACTTATTTTCTAATGTTAAAAATGTTAATGGAGTTGCGGTGATATCTGAAATTGTTCAAGGAGCAGATGCAAAGAGTCTTCGAGTTTTGGCAGATCAAGTCCGATCAGAACTAGTTCGGGGAGTTTTTTTGTTGGCTTCGATAAATGGTGATAGAGCATCATTAGTCGCTGGCGTTACGAAAGATTTAACAGATAGCATTAAAGCGGAAGAGCTAATGAAATTTTTTGCAGGTCAGGTCGATGGGAAAGGAGGAGGTCGAGCAGACATGGCACAAGGATCCGCTTCAAATATCGAGGCGTTACCAAAAGCTATTGCATCAGTTCCGATCTGGATTTCGGCAAAAGTTGGTTAGCGCAATGGAGGCCTCTGCGATAGTTTTTTGGCAAGTGCTATATTTCATAGGTAGCTTCTTGGTAAGCTTATGGCGTTAATAGTTCAAAAGTTTGGGGGCACCTCGGTTGGCTCTATTGAGCGAATTCAAGCCGTTGCCTCAAAGATTGCTAGATATCACAGAGATGGCCATCAGATCGTGGTTACTGTCTCTGCCATGAGTGGAGAGACGAATCGTCTCATCGCATTATCGCAAGAACTTCAAGACCGGGTGAGTTCACGAGAATTAGATGTGCTGGTGTCGACTGGCGAGCAAGTGACAATTGCCTTGCTATGTATGGCTATAGAGGCATTGGGGCTAAAGTCTCGATCATACACGGGTGGACAAGTGCCAATCATTACTGATAGCAATTTTGGTAAAGCAAGAATCGAGAGAATTGAACCGAGTAATATCAAGAAAGATCTTGATTTGGGAAGAGTGGTGGTGGTAGCAGGTTTCCAGGGAGTTGACTCGGACGGAAACATAACGACCTTGGGTAGAGGAGGCTCGGATACTACAGCGGTAGCTTTGGCGGCAACGCTGAAAGCAGATGAGTGTCAGATTTACACGGACGTTGACGGCGTCTATACAACGGATCCGAGGATAGTAATGGAGGCGCGCTTGCTGCCTGAAATTACTTTTGAAGAAATGCTGGAAATGGCAAGTCAAGGGTCGAAAGTGCTCCAAATTCGTGCGGTTGAGTTTGCAGGCAAGTATGGAGTCCCGCTCCGAGTTAAATCGAGCTTTAATAAAGGCGCAGGAACATTAATAACATTAGAGGGGCAAAAAGATATGGAGAAACCGATGGTTTCTGGAATTGCTTTTAATCGGGATGAAGCCAAATTAACTATCAGAGGAATCCCTGATCAGCCGGGAGTGGCGGCCAAAGTTTTGGGACCGATAAGCGACGCTAATATTGATATTGATGTGATTGTTCAAAACGTGGCCAAAGATAATTCTGCTACTATTACCTTTACTGTCAATCGAAGTGAACTTGAATTAGCCACTGAAATTCTCTCAGTCATCGCCAATGATCTCGGTGCGGAAGAGATTATCGCAGATAGCAAAATCGCGAAAGTTTCCATCGTTGGCGTGGGTATGAAATCACATGCTGGTGTGGCGACACGAATGTTTGAGTGTCTGGCAAGCGAGGGAATAAATATTCAGCTGATTACGACGTCGGAAATCAAAATTGCTGTCGTTATCGAGGAACGTTATTTAGAACTTGCAGTGAGAGCTCTTCATGCGAAATATGGGCTTGAGGCTAGTGATTAATGTCTATTCTTTGTAAATCCAGACTTAAATCGGTAGCATTGTAGGTGTTTGTGCTTTAAAAATCAGGTTTCCGTTGGTTGTTTTGTTCAAGCAAAGTCAAAGTTAAGATTGATTGCCTTGGCAAGGGATATGCTCAGATTTTTGTTTTTTGACAAATTAAGGTAAGCAGACAGGAGAGTGCAATGTTGATTCTGACTAGAAGGGTTGGGGAAACGCTAGTGATTGGTGATGAGATTCGCATTACAGTTTTGGGTGCCAGAGGTAATCAGGTAAGAATGGGAGTTAATGCGCCTAAGAACGTTGCCGTTCACAGAGAAGAGATATATCAGAGGATACAGTCGGAGAAGGATTCCTCACAACCAATTTCAGAATTTGATCGAGAATGACTGGCTAAACTCAATTTAAATAATATTATTTTGTTTCAATATGGTACGCCTGTATCCTAAACAATATACCGAACAGTAGGAAAAAATAGGTACTTTGTGTCTTCTGATGAATCAAGCAAAGTAATAGACTTGCATGCTCACATAGTTTTTCAAGAGACTATGAATCGAGCGGGAAGTTTCGGTCCGGAAGTATGTACCGATAATGATGGCATCGTCTTTTTTCGTTTTGGTGGGTATCAAATGAAACCTATGGATTACAGCAAAACGATTTTTATGGATGTGGCTATGAGGTTAGAAGAGATGCATCGCCACGGTATTGATCTGCAACTTTTATCTCCCAACCCGTTGACTTTTTTTCATCATATTCCCGCGCAAGACGCAATTAACTTTTGCGTAGCCCAGAATGATGAGATGGCCAATATTGTTTTAAAACATTCTGACAAATTCCTTGGAGCTGCCGCCCTCCCAATACAAGATATAGACGCGTCTATAAAGGAAGCTGAACGTGCTGTGAAGCTCCTAGGGCTCTCCGCTATCTACATAGGCACCAACTTCCCATTCGATATTGATGACCCATGCTTAGATCCCCTGTATTCGGCCATTGCAGAACTGAATGTTCCACTGTTTATGCACCCTGCTTCCAGCGGAGGTCCCGGAGGTCCAGATGATTCCAGGTTGGCTCGTTTCGATATGACGTTAATTCTTGGTTATGCGTACGAGGAGACTGTCGCCGTGGCCCAATTAGTCTTAGGTGGTGTGATTGACCGTCATCCAAACTTGGATATTTGTATTTCTCATGGAGGGGGGGTGGCTTCTTATCTGTTCCCCAGATTTGAAGGTTGGTCCACTTTGAGGGATTGGGCACCAGAGTCGGTAAAAGAAAACGGCTTTGCACATGTTCTAAAACAATTATGGTTTGATTCCCATGTTCCTGGGATACTTCAAAAACAAATGTTACTTGACCTCGTTGGAATTGATCGTTGCGTCTATGGTACAAATTTTGGGGGTTGGGATACCCCGAAAAAGGCAGATGCCTTTGCTAAAAGTTTAACTCCAAATGCAAAAAAATTAATGAGGCTAGAAGGCCATAAAATCTAAGTTTGTGAGTTGCTGAACACGGAGGATATTATGAATAAACAAACTATTTTTTCTGAAGCGACACTGTTTAGAGGTCTCGATGAGTCGGTGATTAAAAATGGCATGATCTGGGTTGAAGGTGACCGTGTGAAATATGCTGGTGAAGCAATTGATCTTGAAAACATAGATTCATCAGTAGAGCGAGTGGATCTTGGTGGCAAGTTTGTTATGCCTGGGATGACCGAATGTCACGCACATCTCTCTTTTACTGATGCAAATCCCTTTCAACTTGGAGCCCAGACGCCTGAAGAGGCCACATTAACTGGAATCCGAAATGCTCGTGTTATGCTGGGATCTGGATTTACGTCAGCGTTGAGTTTCGGGAGCATTCATAGGGTGGATATTACGCTCAGATCTGCTATCAACGACCGCAAGATTCCTGGCCCTAGATTAGCTGCCGCGGGGAAAGATTTAGGCGTTTCCGGAAGCACAGTTGATTCAGGGGTTTTCGATGGTCTGGAACAGATAGCTGATGGGCCATGGGAACTCAGAAAAGCTGTTCGTCAGCAGCGTCGAGACGGTGTCGATATAGTTAAAATTTTTATTGATGGAGAGGGCGTCTGTGAACACTGTACTCAGCACGAGTTGTCATTTCATGATGATGAAGTTTCAGCAATCGTTGATGAGGCTCATCGTCATGGACTCCGAGTAGCTTGTCATAGTCGATCAGCGGCCGGAGTTAAACAAGCAGTTCGTTATGGTGTTGACTACATAGCACACGCTAATTTTCTCGATGAAGAAGCTGCAGACATGCTCTATGAGGCCAGAGATCGGGTGTTCGTGGGCCCAGGAATTATTTGGGAGTTAGGGCTTATTGAGCATTGCGAATCCCTTGGTTTGACCTCGGAATGGGTTAGGGAGCGGGGCTATGAGGAAGAAGTCGAAGCGAGTATCAAATCTGTCCAAATGATGCTGGATAGAGATATACGAATGATGGTCGGCGGAGATTATGGTATCTCAGTGGCTCCGCATGGCACATATGCCAAAGATCTTGAAATCTTTGTGGATATGTTCGGTATGTCTCCAGGTAAAGCACTGCTCTGTGCGACGCGAGATGGAGGAGCGGCAGTTGATCCAGATGGGAGCTTGGGAACACTTGAAGCTGGGAAATATGCGGACATTCTGATCGTTGATGGGAATCCCTTAGACGATATCAAAATAATGCAGGACCACTCAAGGTTTTCCGCCATAATTAAAGGAGGAATTATATACCGTGATTTGGTGGATGATTTCGATTTTACCATCCGGGCGAGTGATATAGCTGCCAAAAACTTCTGATAATCGTAAGTGAAAATTATCACGTTTTTTTCCAAACATGGGTTCTTTAGCGATGCTGACTATTCAGAAAGAGTTAGCGTTTCATGAGAAAACACGTGTTCATTACAGGAGCGGGCGTCAGCGCCGATAGTGGTATTCCGACTTTTAGAGGTAAAGACGGTTTTTGGACCATTGGAAGTATTAACTTTACCCCCCAAGAAATGGCTACACGGCGGATGTATATAGAGAAGCCTGCTGAATTTCTTCATTGGTACTTTAAGCGTTTTGCTGAGTACAGGAATACACAGCCAAACAAGGTTCATGAATGGTTGTCGAAAAAAAGATTGATCACTCAGAACATTGATGGCCTTGACGGAAAAGCTGGAAACGCTGGCTATATCCCAATCCATGGGAGGCTTGACAAGGTCACTTTATTTGGACCTCAAGAGAAGCAACTGGAATTAATAAATGCTCCATGGGATGAGCTAGCCCATGAAATTGGTTCGGATTACTCCGATGCGGTTTTGAAGGATCTTCTGCTTGACGTATTCCGAATATCTAGAATAACTATGAAACCTGAGGTAGATGTTTCCCTCAAGCCTTTCGTTCTGCTTTTCGATGAGTATTACACCGATATGTATCGGATGTCAGAGGCGGTCGATTGGATGGATGAGGCCACCACGATGGTCTTTATGGGCACGTCCCTCAGTGTAGGTATTACCGCTATGGCTTTAGAAATAGCTAAAAAAAATAATACTGATATACATATAGTTGATCCTGAACCAGTAGATTTGGGTTTAAGGGGTGTTAGATACCATAGAATGAGGGCAGCTCAATTTATAGAAGTAGCTGACACTCTTGGTATTTGAGCAGTTATCTGAACCAGACTGCTAAACAGATTAATGATGCAAAAAGTCACTACATTCCTTAATAAGATCTTTTGCAAATTATTATGGCAACATACTTAGTTGAATTAACGCGGTTGTTTTATCATATACCTATTGGAGTATCATAAAACAAGTAAACGAAGTATCATGCGGCGCGAGTGGGACTTGTGGAGAGGTGGCCGAGTGGCTGAAGGCGCTCCCCTGCTAAGGGAGTATACGTTAAT
>CAJWMT010000048.1:0-18268 GCA_913044275.1 uncultured Cellvibrionales bacterium | reverse complement strand
ATTTTATGCCGTGCGTGCTTCCAGTTCTAATGATAAAGTTGTTGGATATATCAAGAGCTGTGGATCAAGATCGCGAATTAGTAAGGCTAGGTTTTCTAAGCTCAGCGGTTGGGATAATAACATCGTTTTTCGCACTCGCTGTAATAGCAATCTTACTTAAAAACCTCGGCTTTTTTGTGACCTGGGGAATGCAATTTCAACAACCAGTTTTTATAACGATATCATGCATACTCATATTAGCTTTTTCTGCGAGCCTTCTGGGCTGGTTTAAGTTTAAAGCACCAGATAAGCTTATGAATTACTTATCAAAACCAACACCCCCCAGACATAATGAGGCAATTTGGCCAAAAATGTCCCGCCACTTTTCTACCGGAGTGTTCGCTACAATACTTGCAACACCATGCTCAGCACCATTGGTCGGAACAGCTTTAACCTTCGCTCTTGGAGGCGCAGCCCAAGAATTTATGAAGACAAGAAAAATTACAACTATTGAGACGCCTTACTCTGGAATTAGCGATAATGACTATCAGAAAGAGAAACGGCGTTTGCAAATTGAACTTCTAAAGATACAACAGCGGGTTGTAAAGCAAGGCTCTCGGATGGCCATAGTCTTCGAAGGTCGCGACGCTGCTGGAAAAGGTTCGACAATAAAACGATTCGTTGAGAACCTTATGCCGAGGCATTTAAAAGTCGTTGCCCTTGGCGTACCCTCGACTGCGGAGTCCAAATACTGGTTTAAGCGGTACGAAGATCATTTTCCTTATCCTAGCAATATCACCTTTTTTGATCGCTCCTGGTATAACCGAGCTTTGATTGAGCCTACTATGGGTTATTGCACTGAACAACGTTATAAGTACTTTATGAGAAAGGTGCTGAGTTGGGAACACAATCACATAGATAATGGTTTGTTATTGACCAAATTTTATTTATCAATTAATCGAGATACTCAACTTTATCGTTTTGAAGATCGTCTTAGTGATCCACTGACGTACTGGAAATTTAGCGAAAACGACTTGTTCGCTCGAAAGAAATGGGAGATCTTCACCCACTTTAAGGAACAAATGTTCAAATATACTTCTTCCGAAAAATCACCCTGGGTAGTGATATCAGCAAATAAAAAGAGTGAAGCACGCTTGACCGCTATGTTATATTTGGTACGGTCTTTCGGGCGTCCGTCCTTCGAACCATTGACGGGCGAAGAAATAGAAGATAGGCATAGCATCAAGATTGGTGGAGTCAGGTTCACAGAGCTTAGCTTGCAGCAATTGGCAGTCTTGAAGGACCTGAAAGATAACGGAGACTGACAAGTGCGGGTTGTTTGTGGTCCGGCTAAAACGCTATGCGACTTTGGAGTTAGTAAGATAAATCTTATCAAAGCATCATCCAAAAACCTGTTGGATACGGTTAACTTGCCAGTGGTTGAGTCTGCTGGCGGATTAATATGCAATCGCTATCATCATATCTTGCTTATTTTCAAACGCGGAAAATGGGATATGCCTAAAGGACGCGTAGAGAACAAACAGTGTCGCGAAGATAGTGCATTGCGTGAGGTAAATGAAGAGACAGGGTTAGCTGTTGAAAAGCTTACAGTAGAGGGCAAACTCGTATCGACTTGGCATACCACGCGGCATAACAATACGAAGTACCTAAAAAAAACTCATTGGTTCTTAATGCGATACGACGGTGATGATGATGAGACTCAACCTCAGGTAGAGGAGGGAATCATTGAGTGCCGTTGGGTGCACCTGAGCGATCTTCCAGGCTACAGGGAACTGTTGCCCGTTCGTATTGACTACGTAGTAGATTTTTGGCACCAAAATCTGGCGTACATGCCCCGGTAATTTAAGGATCGGCTTTATATCCAAATCACAGGTAAATCCTGCTCAAAAGTTTACTAGTATTTAAAGCAGGCTATGCCGTATGTATTCGCTCAATCTTAATGTAGCCGCATCGTTATTACTGGAGGATCGGGACGTTACGCAGATTTCTATTGATCCGAGAGGTGGAAGATTTTCCTCTGATTCAATCATTACTAGGCTTGAGGGTACAGTAGACCGGGCAAGAACCGTGACTCCAAGGCCTGCCTCAATGGCCGCTTGTATTCCTGAAAGGTCTGGATTGGTGTGGGCCAGTCGCCATGGTCGATTGGCGTCGTTAAGCTGCTTTATAGCTTTTTGTCGATAGATGCATCCGTCCTGCGCCAAAACTAGCGGTATTTCTTTTTGATTTTCAGTTCGGTGGTTTGGACTTCCTACCCACACTAGTTGATCGCTCTTAATGACACCGACTCGCTCTTCTGATGATTGATTATGGAGTGATAACGTCAAGTCAAAACGTTTTGTTTGAGTTGCAGAGAGTAGGTTTCTACTCAAGTCGCACACAACTTCTAATGCAACATTGGGATATGAATTAGAAAATCGACCCAAGATTGCAGGTAATAATGACGTCGCAAACTCGCTGGGCAACCCCAAACAAACGTGCCCTTGTAACTCAGGTTGACGAAACTCATTCAAAATTTCATCGCCTAAAGTAAGCATCTGCCGGGCCTTCGGATACAGTTTTAGGCCGGCTTCCGAGGGTTCCAGACGTTTTTTAATCCGCAAAAATAACTTCGTCTCCAGAAGTTCCTCAAGTCGCTTAATTTGCAGACTCGTGGCGGGTTGAGAAAGACCTATGTGGTCGGCAGCAATGGTTACACTTCCAGCGTCGCAAACAGCGACAAAAGTTCTCAGCGCATCTATTGGAAGATTTTTCATAAAATTTTTAATATTTGATAATAAAATTAAGAAGTAATCATGTATTTGATATATAAATGTAACATATTTGCGTTAGGTTAGAATTGTTAGCACTGCTTTTTTTCTGTTAATTTAAGAGGGACTTAGCATGATAAGATTTTCTATCAAGATATCTCAGATCTATCTTCCTCGCAAGTCCGACTGGCGGAACAGCCAGAATTTGTCGGCATGATTAATTTGAAAAGATATAATCTATAATTAACACTGATCTAACGTCTTTGAGGTTTGTGTTGAATTAAGTTTTATTCTCGTTCCAAGAGGCGATACCTGAGTGAATTTATATCTGAGTGCCTTTATGTTTTTGCTGGGATTGACTTTCCTCTTGAGACCAGCGCTCACGTGGATTTATCATTTTTGGCTAGGTATAAACTCTTGGCAGGGAGCCGGTCAGATAGTTGTTATCCTCGCCTTAATCGCCAATCTATCGATCTTGAGCATTAAAAATTGGATGGAATACACTGGATTTGTGGCCCTATTTTTACTCAGTTTTTTCGCTCTAGTGACAAGCTTCCTAGTTCTGATTGCAGAGCCCATGATGCGCAGAGTCGTTGGTTTTTGTGTGGAGCACTACTGGTTTATTGCCATACCAAAGTTGATTGTTTTATGGACTTTAGGATTTTGGTTGTTTGCGTGGTCATACATTGGGGAAGTCTCGGAAATAGAGAATTGTGTCCCGGATGATAAGCTAGAGGTTCTATGCAACATCTCGGATGCAGAAGATTTAGTTGCCACTCCAGATAATAGGTTCTTGATTGCACCAGAGTTCGGTGGCATCGGGCCATATTCCCCTCCCGAGCGCCGTCGGACGGGACGGATAATGATGGTTGATTTGGCTACAGAAAGAGCGGAACCTGCGCATATGGAGTTCGGGGATAATGTCTGGGGCGATCGCAGTTGTTTGCGAGATGCGGCGATGCTCTTCTCTCCTCATGGTATCGATCTTAAGCAGCGCGATGATGGTTTATGGCATCTTGCTGTGATAAACCACTTTCCTAAAGAAACACTAGAGATGTTTGAGTTGGTGCAAGAGAAGGATAAATGGAAGCTTATCTGGCGGGGTTGCGTCTCGGTACCGAGGGTCAACTATTTAAATGATGTAAGCCTTTCTTCAGATGGGAGCTTCTTTGTTTCGCATATGTATAAGCCTGAGTTCACGTTAAATGAAGCATTAGTAGCAAGCCTCGCAAAGAACAACACAGGTTATGTCATGCGTTGGGATAGTGAAATTGGTTTTGCTCAAGTTCCGGGGACTGAAGGCGGCCATCCAAATGGGGTAACTTACGATGAAACTCGCGGTATACTATTTGTTGCCCATACGTTTGGTGACAGAATTGATGCGGTTGATGTGCTGACGGGAAACATTGTTTCCAGCTTTGACGTTAATAGCCCGGATAACCTCGTGCTCAAGGATGATGCCTTGTGGATTACTAGTTGGGATCACTCTATTCCGGATATGGTGGTTTGTAATAACAAAGTGCCATGTGCAATGCCATTTTCCGTATACAGACTTCGACCAGACTCACTTCGCGCTGAGCAAAGATGGAAATTTAGTCATACTGTCATAGGTCTTGCAACAGTTGCTTTCCCATTGAACAACCGTGTTTGGATAGGCTCGGCTCGAAGCGATAGGATCGTTTATTTTGATTTGACTTGGCCTTAGCTCAGGCAAAAAACAAAAAAAAACCTACAAAGAAGGTTGTTTGCTGCATCAAAACTTTTGCGCACAGCTTCTCAGGCATTTGAAGATTTTTAACGCCATACAGCAAGGAATAGCAAGTTGGGTATCTCAGCGGTTTCTGCGGGTATGAATATATTCGCCTTCCCCCTATCAGGGAGAGCGCACTTCTGCGCTTCCCCCTAACCGCCCGAGGTATTTTCATAGTTTTTTCGTTATGGAAAGCCCGAACGTTCTCGGGTTACCGTAGTAGCCGAAAAAAGACCCGAAAGCAATCGGCGCACCAGCGGCTGAAATCATGTACTCATTGTCAGTGAGATTCCGCCCCCAAAGGTTAACCATCCATCCGTCATTTTCGAGACCGATACTGGCATTAATGTCATCAGCCTCTCGGGAAGCTACGCTTGCTGGCACTGAATCTGTAATGGCATACTCGTCCTCAAAATAGTACTCCACTCTGGCGAAGCCCTCGCTTCCGCCCAAATTAAAACCATAGGTCAAGTTCAAGTTAAACGCGATTTCTGGCACACCGGACGGCGTTGTCCCACTCAGATCTTTGACGAAAGAACCCGCGGCATTAACGCCGCTACATGCTGTCTCAGAGAAGAAAGGAGCATACGATTGATCTGTGAGAGCAAGCTGCAGGGGGTTGGCACAGCCGCCCTCAAGATACTCGTCATATTCAGCGTCAGTGTATGCGGCTGAAAACCCCAACGAAAGATTCTCGCTTAAAGCGAAACCACTGTCGATTTCAACACCTCGATGGATTTGTTCCTCTGCGTTGGTCACCCGAAACCCACCGCCTTCGAAAACATTAACTTGAAAGTCTTCTACCGAGAGTTCATAAACGGCTATATTTAGAAACCCATTTTCGAAAGTGCCTTTATAGCCGACTTCAATCGACGTAGAGGATTCACCTTTTGCATCGATAACGTTGCCTTTGGAAAAATTCGCGTTCAAGAACTCTGGTTTGTATCCTGTGGCATGGCTTATATAAATCATGGACTGATCACTCACTTTATATACAAGTTTCAAGGTGTGAGTAATATCATCCGAGCCGCGTCTGCCGCTTTCATTCGCATTGGGCCAGGCGGTATAGCTAGGGGCCAGCTGGAGAGTGCTAAGAGCAGGTATTGGCAAATTGGCAAAAACATCATTAGTCAAAGCGCCGCCAAAACCCTTCTTCTTATTTTCTGTGTAGTTGAGACCGACTGACGCAGATAGTTGATCGGTCATTGCTATCTCAAAATTCGCAAATATGCTGAGAGTATCGCTCTCTTGCCCAAAGTCCTCATCTATAATTCCGCAATTTTCGCACATTAACGACGATTGAAATGCACCGATGGCACCCAGTAAGGCTGGATTAGCACCCAAAAACGTTCCGATGGCGGCCGTCTGCGCATCTGCAAACGACAGTCCCTGTGCCATAAAACCGGGGATTAGTGCTCCGATCGCTTGAGTGGAACCTGGCACCTGGCTGAGGACAGAGCCTGTTGCAATCGCTTGTAGGCTCGTCCCTTGAAGGGCTAACAGTGTGTCATAAAACTGCGCGGTTTGAGGACCATACAACAAACTTCGATCGCTTTCGATTTCCTCTTTAGAGTGAAAGATACCCGCAGTCCACTGAAACGAACTCTCGCCGCTGGATTGGAGCCTAATTTCTGTTGAAAATGTATCAAAATCATAGCCCAAACGTTGTTCGTTGATTAAATCTCCGCCACTAAGATCGGCATCTAGATTGGCTTTCATCTTTGCATTTCTTAGACCGGAAATTATGGTTAGGTCCGCGAAATCCATATCATAATCCAATTGCAAAGAAACGCCGTTGTCTTCCAGTTCATTTGTGGGGCTGAAATTGTATACCATTTCTCGGCTGACGGTTCCCTGGGGGTTTATCGAATCGTTTAGGCCAAAGTTTTGAAAAGCCATGGCATCCAGAACCTGCGATAACTGTCCCTTCACGATATAACCGATTGCGCAGCACATCTCTTCAATCTCATTATGATCGACTATCAGCCGCGCACTCAGTTTATCTGAGATATCGGCAAGCAGCTGACCTCGAATTGCCCAACGATCGCGGTCATTTATGTCTTCACCTGTTGCGAGGTTGGTGTTAAACCCATCGCGTCTGTTTGAGCTTCCAGATACGCGATAGGATACTGAGTCACTGATGGGGCCGGATATAGTTCCCCTAAAGATTTTCGAGCTTTCGTTTCCGATTGTGCCCTGAATCATTCCTTCAAATTCGTCGGTAGGCTTCTTTGTAACTATAGATACCACACCCACAGAGGAGTTTTTCCCAAACAGTGTTGATTGTGGTCCCTTTAGAATTTCTACCCGCTCAACGTCCGGGAGATCTGATAATATACCTATGGATCGTGTCCTTGGGATGCCGTCTATGAAGGCGCCAACCGAGGGCTCAATTCCCGGATTATTTGATCCGTTGGTGAATCCACGTATCCAGACACTACTTTGCACACTCTGCTGAAGTTGATTCATTTTCATTGAGGGTACCGAAAGTGAAAGATCGAACAGATCTGTAATACCTGACTTTTCGATAGTTCCTCCGTCGACAACAGAAACTGCTATTGGCACCTCTTGAAGCGACTGTTCCCGCTTGGCAGCAGTGACAATGACCTCTTCGATTTCTGCTAATGCTGGCGAACCTATAGTGGTGAGCAAGCTACTGATGATCAAGCAAAGTGACCAAGTCCTGATTATTTTCGAATTCATATTGATGTCCCCTTCTCCCCCATTGAAATGTCAAATCTATTCATAAACAAATATTAAAAGCTTTATTAAGCGCAGTGTAATTAAAAAATCGCTAAAATAAAGAAACGTATTCTGGATGCTTTTTACTTAATCATAAATGAATTTTTGTGATGAATTGAATGACCATAATGCACCTATGTGAATGTGGTGCAACCCCATTGAGCATAATAGCTTATATGTTGTAAGTTAGGAATAGGAATAGTTACTATTCATTCGGTAAAACTTTGGTTCTACTTAATAAAGTTTCCTCTGGCCCTTTGCAGCCTTCATTTTGACGTCTACAAAATCTATTCATAAGTAAATGAGTAGCTCAATTTGAGTCTGGTGTAATAGCTCTACCGTTCAAATTTTATGACCCAAGTCTTAACTATTCAGATTCAAATAATTAGTTAATAAACTGATTATATTGAAATTTTTAGTTGATCTCGCAATCGGAGGAAATTAGAGTGGGTAAGTTAAAACGATTAAAATTTAATCACCATTTGTCAGCTAAACTCTGTGCGGGGCTCTTTGCTGGCTATTGAAGAGGGCGGGATTATGATCACAGCAAGGAACACCAATTTTTTAACCAAACTGATTTGTTTGGCTACTGTTGCTTTTGTTGGACAGGTTTATGCACAAATGGAAGAGATTATTGTGACCGCTGCTAAGCGCGAGCAGACGCTTCAGGAGGTGCCTGTCGCCGTATCGGTGGTCAGTGAAGCTGTTATAGATAGAGCACATATTGAGGATATGTTCGATCTCCAAGGAGTTGTTCCGTCATTCGAGGCGAGGCAATATCAGAGTTCGCATGACGCCACGTTTTTTATCCGTGGATATGGCAACGGATCTAATAACCCGGGAATTGAGCCCTCCGTCGCGATGTACGTCGATGGGGTTTATCGTTCGCGAATGCAATCGCAACTTATGGATCTTCCGAACCTCCAACGAGTCGAGATCTTGAAAGGACCGCAGAGCACGATTTTCGGAAAGAATTCCTCGGCAGGAGTGATTAACATAGTTACTAAAAAGCCTTCTCAAGATTTTGAGGGAAAGGTCAAGACAGAGGTCGGTGACTATTCTGCTAGGAAATTCCAGGCATACTTGAATGGTGGTTTGACGGATGCGGTTGCAGCAAGCCTGTCTGTTACAGTTAACAAACGAGACGGTTATAGCGAGACCATTTTTAATGAAAATGAAGACGTAAACGATACTAACAGAAAGTCCGCTCGCGCCGATATCTTCGCCGATCTGTCTGACACGCTAACTATGCGTTTAATTTATGATTACAGCGATGTCGATGAGATATGCTGTACGGTTGGTAATACCGTCGGCGGTCAATTTTTTGCCGCTGCTCGTGCGTTGGGAGCGTCCAACGAAGAAGGCAATCCCTTTACCTACGAATATAGCCCCAACGAGAACCCAGAAAATAAAGTAAAGAACCGGGGCTTATCTGTTCATTTAGAAAAGGATCTTGGCTTCGCTACGCTGACCAGCATTACCTCGGACAGACGCTCAGACAACGTTGCCACTATTGATATTAGTTTTGATAGTGCCGACATGTTTGCTCCTGCTCCAAAAGTCATCGATTTGGAGAACTTTTCCCAGGAGTTTCGGTTGACTTCAAATGGTGATGAGAGGTTGGACTGGCAAATCGGTGCTCTTTATTCTCAAGAAGATCTTTACCATGAGTTCCGTCTTACATATGGTCCTTTATGGAAAAATTATATTGATCTTCTCGCCGGAGGCAACGGAAGTGGGGGCGTCATCGATCTTGTCGATTCTTTGTTAGCGCCTATCGGTTACCCCGGTGGTAGCTTTGGAGCAGGCCAAGGCACCCTTGAAGTTTTCACTCAGGATAATAAATCATTATCCATTTTTGCGCAGGTAGAGTTCGAGGTAACCGAAAAGTTGACTGCCACGGTTGGGGTCAGTTACTTTGAAGATGAGAAAACGGTGACCATGGAGCATACTAATACGGCTCGCTTCTCCCAACTCGACCTGGTGCAGATAGGCTATCAAGGTGCTCTTGCAGGTTATTTAGGGCAGGTTTCGGCTCAAGTGACGCAAGGATATCTGGCGCAAGCTACAGCAGGGTTCTTGGCTCAGGCAGTGCCTCAATATATGACAGCAGGGCTTTCTGAGGAGGCGGCGACAGCTGCAGCAACGCCGGACGCGGAGGCGTTTGCAGCAAGTCAAACCGCCGCTGCGCAGGCTTATGCGCAATCTCAGCTTCCTCTTTACATGGATGCAGCGATGCAGTTTGCTTCGGCCGCATCAACTGATCCGGCGCAAAACCAGTTGCTCGCGTTCCAGCCATTACAGGTTCTGCCCGGTAAAGTGGGTTTCCCCAACGCGGGGTTTGATGGGTTGACCGATGACAATAACGTTGATTACTCGGTTAAATTGAGCTATGCGCTAAATGATCAAGTGACTCTTTATGGCGGGATTGCCACAGGATATAAGGCTTCCCAGTTTAACCTTTCGCGGGATTCGGCACCCAGTGCGGCAGAGGTTGCCGCCATAACGCAAGCTGGGGGGGTAATGCCAGCAAATCTGGTTCTTGGTCTTCGAAATGCCAATCCTGAGGAGGGTGAAGTTATTGAAGTTGGCGCCAAGATGTTGTTCGAGAAGGGCAGCTTAAACATTGCCTATTTTGATCAGACTGTGGAAGATTTCGTTACGAATACATTTGTGGGAGCTGGCTTTGTGTTGTCAAATGCCGGGGAGCAATCCGCCAAGGGCCTTGAATTTGATTTGCTCTACAGCCCGACTGAGAACCTTGATTTTGCGCTGTCTGGTATGTTCATTGACTCAAAATACGACTCTTTTGTTGGTTCGGCCGCCGGTGATATCAGTGGTCAGGATGTAGAGGGTGTGCATCCAGAGTCTCTATCTGCCTCCATCACTTGGAACTGGGAGGCGAACTCATTGAGCGGGTATGCCCGGGTTCATTATCAACATGACAGTAACGTTGTAATAAGACCGGAGCCCGGAGCTAATGAACTTCTGGCTGTAAATGGCCATCATGAGCGATCTAGAGGATTGCTCAACGCCAGCATAGGGGTGGAAAGAAATGGCTGGGAAATGACCCTCTGGGGAAGAAATTTAACTAATGATGAGTTTTTGATTACAGCATTTCCGGCCGTTGGCACTCAGCAAACGCAATGGAGTGGTTACCCCAATGAACCTCGCATGTGGGGATTGTCGCTCAGCAAGCAGTTCTGATTGGATAGAGCTGATTAGTTGAAAGGCGGTTACCTTGGTGACCGCCTTTTTTTATAGAGAGTTCATTTTATTATTTTTTAAGCTTTTCTTCTTTGTATTTTGGGCCGAACCAGAGTGCTTTGCGTAATTTTGATATAACATAGCTTCCGAAGCACTGGAAATAAGTAAATGCACATAAACGATACAGAAGTTCCGAGGGTGATAGAGATGGCTTGGGAGGATCGGACTCCTTTTGATGCCATCAAAGAGCTTTACGATTTGACCCAAGGACAGGTGGAGAAATTGATGCGGAGGGATCTCTCCAGGTCGGCTTTTCGCTCTTGGCGTAAGCGTGTTAGCGGACGCAAAACTAAACACGTTTCCAGACGACCTAGCGGCGTCTCGAGAATGTATTGCCCTACGCAATATAAACCCTGATTGATCGATTTTTGGAGTGACAAGTGTTGCATTTTATTGTGCTTGTTTTGGCAGCTTTTACCCCATTATTAGGGTTCTCTGAAAATACTGATAAGATCAAAGAAGGAGACGCTTTGTTGGTCATAGATGACTTTAACGAGGACTCGATTAGTCGATGGCAGTTTGTTAGCGATCAAGTAATGGGTGGCATCTCCACGGGGGAAGTGGACTTCGTCTCGGACGGCGATGATGCGATCGCTCGGATGATAGGTAGTGTTAGTACTGAAAACAACGGCGGGTTCATCCAGTTTCGTCGAAGTATTTCCCTCCCTGATGGGCTCACTGGATTAAGGCTGCGAGTGAGAGGAAACAATCAGCGGTATTTTGTGCATATACGGACAGGAGGGACCGTTCTTCCCTGGCAGTATTATTCCGCGGAATTCTTTGCTTCTGAGAATTGGGACGATATCTTCTTGCCTTTCAAGAATTTCGGTCGCAGCAGTCGATGGTTGAATCGCATCCTAGAGCCCTCGATGGTTCGCAGTCTGGGAATTGTGGCCTATGGCAGGGACCATCAGGCAGATATACAAGTCAGTAAGTTGGAAGGTTATTAGAAAATCCTCACAAACCATCCTTGTCCTCGTTAGGCAGTTCATGCCAAATGCAGTTAGCATCTAAAAAGCGTTTGACACCGGCGCACCTATTTCTGATCATACCCATAGCTTATTGGGACACTTGGTCTGATGACACGAAATAATTCAAAACGAGAAACCGCGGGTCGGGGCCGCTTGTATGGATCGGTTCTTGATACCATAGGCGATACCCCTGCGATACGCTTGAACAGTTTGCCACCGAAACATGTGGAGCTATATGTAAAAGCAGAATTCTTTAACCCGGCTGGTTCAGTAAAAGATCGTTTAGCCGTAAGTATCATCGAAGAGGCGGAAAGTTCGGGAGCATTGCAGCCAGGGCAAACAGTGGTTGAGGCAACGAGTGGGAATACAGGAATTGGGCTTGCAATGGTTTGTTCCGCCAAGGGATACCCTTTCGTCGCAACAATGCCGACAAGTGTCTCTATAGAGCGACGGCGTTTAATGAGGTTTTATGGTGCCCGCGTCGTGTTGACCCCAAAAAAGGATAAAGCCCTTGGCAGTTATAAAAAGGCAGTGGAATTATCGGACAATAATGGGTGGTTCTTGGCAAGTCAGTTTGAGACTCCAGCGAACGCGCTGATACACGAGCGAACCACTGCTCGAGAAATAGTAGCCGATTTTGAGGGAAAGCGACTCGACTATTGGATCACGGGTTATGGAACCGGGGGTACGTTGACTGGAGTAGCTCGATTGTTGCGCAAAGAGCGGCCTGATACAAAAATTATACTCAGTGAGCCAGACAAAGCAGAACTTCTGGCTAGTGGGCAAATGCAATTACGTAGTGCGGCTGGTCAGCCGCAGGAGAGTCACCCGGCTTTTCAGCCTCACATGATTCAAGGTTGGACGCCTGACTTTATTCCTCTGGTACTTCAAGAGTCGCTTGACGAAAAGTTTTTTGATCACTTGGCTCCAATTTGCGAGAATGAGGCGATGGAATGCGCGGAGAAATTGGCTAAAAAAGAAGGCATATTGACGGGCGTATCGGGCGGAGCAACATTGGCAGTGGCATTGAAAATTGCTGACGAGACACCCGCAGGTTCTGTTATTCTTGCTATGCTCCCAGATACCGGCGAGCGATATCTGTCTGCACCACTATTCGACAAAATCAATACGCATATGAATGACGAAGAGCTGTCTCTATCGCGGTCCACACCTAATTTCCAGCTTTTGGATGAAGAATAGTGGCTTCGTTAAAAAATCACGATCGGCTAGTTAGTGTGAATGTTTTTTAAATAGGGGACTAACACATGGGAAATCATCGAGACACTGGAATCGTCGTTTATGGCGCTACCGGTTATACAGGGCGTTTGGTGGTCGATTATATGAACCGCCAATATGGAGTTGATGGCGAAATCAATTGGGCCATGGCGGGGCGGAATTTAGATAAATTAAAATCGGTTCAAGATGAGCTTGGTATTGATTCCAGAATCGAGTTAATAGTTGCCGATATGGGTGATAAAGCGGCCCTAAAAAGCATGGTTGAGCGTGCTTCTGTAATATTAACGACTGTGGGACCATACCAGTTGTATGGCAGTGAGTTGGTCGCGGCCTGTGCATCGGCTGGCACTGACTATTTGGACTTATGTGGCGAGCCCGCTTGGATGAGGAAGATGATAGACGAGCACTTGGCTGCGGCTCAAAACAGTGGCGCACGGATTATTTTTTCATGCGGTTTTGATTCCATCCCGTTCGATTTGGGTGTGTTTTTTCTTCAGCAGACGGCCATAGCGCGAATGGCCAAAACTGTATCCCGAGTAAAAGGACGTGTTCGACAAATGCGAGGCTCTTTTTCGGGAGGCACTCTTGCAAGCTTTAACGCGACTATGGCTGCAGCGGCGAAAGATTCCCAAATTATAGAAGCTCTGAAGGATCCATTCGCCCTAACTGGCGGGTTCGTTGGTCCTAGTCAGCCCAAAGGAAATCAACCTTTTTTTGATGAAACGATTCAAAGTTGGGTTGCACCATTCATCATGGCAAGTATTAATACTAAAAATATTCACCGATCGAACCTGTTACTGTCGCATCAGTATGGAGAAGATTTCGTCTATGATGAGATGCTGGTAACAGGGCCCGGAGACGAAGGAGAAGCTTTAGCGAATTCGGTTGCCAATAGCAGTGGTCTCGGTGATGCCAAATTGCTGCCAGGCGAGGGTCCCACTGCAACTGAACGCGCTGAGGGGGGATTCGACATTCTTATGATAGGTGAGTCTGATGATGGACGGGAAGTCCGAATTGGCGTGACAGGGGATTGTGATCCGGGTTATTGCTCTACCAGTAAAATGTTTGCAGAGAGCGGGATTTGCCTCTTCCGAAATCCTGATATCGCTGACGGAGGAATTTGGACACCCGCGCCTGTGTTCGGGTCGCAGCTGATAAGAAGGTTGCGTAATAACGCTGGATTAACATTCGAGGACGAGACGTTAGAGTAAAGGCACGAAGACGTTGCCATAGTGCGTATGCACATAGAGGTACCTAACTTTGCCGTCTAAATAATGGCTTACTTTCTCTTTACACTTAGATCATTTCTGATGATCACGGGACAGGTTTATTTATGAAAACAAATATTTGCGATTGCATCAGTAAGATTGCGTTAACACTTATCTGTACTATTTCTTCGGTAGTGGCAGCGCCAATAGAGGGGGAGGGGAGACCTGACGATTCGATAATAGAGCAAGTTGTAACTGTCGGCACGCGCGTTCCAACTAGTTCGATGTCAATAAATGGAAGTGTTGCTAGCCTTCATGATGATGAGTTGAACTTGGTCGGGCACACTCATATTCAGGAGTCGTTGAATCGTTTAGCTGGAATCAATATCAATCGTGGTAACGGTCAAGAATATTTGCCCGCAATTCGGTCTCCTGTTCTGACTGGAGCTGGAGGTTGCGGTGGATTCTTGATGAGCGAAGATGGAATTCCCCTTCGCGCCGCGGGATTTTGTAACATCAATGAACTCTTCGAGGCACATACTGAAGCGGCCGATCGTGTTGAGGTGTTGAGAGGATCGGGTACAGCGTTATATGGGTCAAATGCTATGCATGGCGTTGTCAACGTGGTGACGCCGGATGAAGATGCTCCAAGCGTATTGGGTTTCGATCTGGATGAGGATGGGTATAGCCGTCTGCGCTTTGGGGTAAATGGAGAAGTGTCCGAGCACAGGATGGGATTGCGAGCAACAGTAACGCGTGACGATGGGTATCGTGATGCCTCTGGGGTTCATCAAGAAAAGCTGAGCCTTAGGCATGCTTATATGGGTCGGAACTTCAGTTCTACTTCCGGACTCACTTTTGTAAATTTAAACCAGGAGACTGCCGGATACATTACAGGTTTGGATTCTTACCGTATCGAAGACATTGCGAAACGTAATCCCAATCCTGAGGCATTTAGGGACGCGAAGGCGCTTCGAATTTGGAGTAAGGTTAGCACACAAAGTTCCCTAGGCATGCTGCTAGTGACGCCATACTTTCGTTATACCGATATGGACTTTTTGCAACATTTTTTGCCTGGGAAGCCTCTTGAGGAAAACGGACAGCGTAGTTTGGGAGTTCAAATTTCCATGCTGTTAGATCCCTCTGATCGACTAGGGCTAACGGTTGGTGCTGACTTAGAATACACCAGCGCTCATCTTCGTCAGACACAGAGGTTTGAGACTCAAGGGTCAGCTTTTTTAAGAGTCACAATACCCTTTGGAAAGCAATATGATTACACAGTGAATGCAACGCAGTTGGCGCCATTCGCAGAGATTACTTGGGATGCGACCGATAAATTGTCACTGACGCTTGGAAGTCGTTTTGAGGTGATGCGTTATGATTATAAAAATCAGATGCTTTCGGGTCGGACCCGAGAAGATGGTTCTGTCTGTGGCTTTGGAGGTTGTCGTTACAGCCGCCCCCCAAGCGCAGTAAATAGTTATGACAATAGTTCTTTTGACTTATCGGCTCGCTACGAGTTAACTGAAAGCAATATGTTCTACCTTCGCGTTGCTAGCGCTTTCAGAGCCCCTCAAGCTACGGAACTATACCGACTCCAACGCGAGCAAGAGGTTGCTGACTTAAATCCGGAAGAAATGAAAAGCATGGAAGTTGGGATCAAGTTCGAGGCTGAGGAGCTTTCGATGGTGTTTTCTGCATACAACATGTCAAAAGATAACGTCATCTTCAGGGACACGAATTACAATAATGTGAGTGATGGCAAAACAGAGCATCGTGGCTTTGAACTCGATATGTCTTACGAACTTTCTGATAACATCAACATCGCGTTCAGTGGCACTCACGTTCGGCACAAGTATGACAACAACCCTGCCATGGTGAGGGGGAGCAATGGCCAAAATGTCCTAATCCTAGGGAATGATGTTGATACTGCACCGAGAAACTTTGGCAGTGCTAGAGTATCTTGGAAAAGTGGGTTGGATTCATTATGGGAATTAGAGTGGATAAAAATGGGAGGTTATTACCTCGAGCCACAAAATGTTCATCGTTATGAAGGCCATAATCTTTTAAATCTCCGGACGTCATGGAGGGTCAACTCAGATGTCACGGTATATGCTCGCGTGAACAATCTAGCTGATAAATCATATGCCAAACGGGCAGACTATACAGGTTTTACAGGCCATCGTTATTTTCCTGGAAGGCTCAGAAGCGTCAACGTTGGATTTGATATATTTTTGTGAGATAAGTCGGGAAGGAAGCAATTTATATCAGATAAATGATTTTGGAAAGTCAGAAGCACAATTTGTTAATTAACCAAGTTGATGGTTTGCCTAGCCATCAGAGACCATTCTTGATTACTAGGGCCTCGTTTCCGTTTGCTCCCCTTGATTCCAATCGATGCATTCCTGCAGGGTAATCCCTCTGCCGCCGAAAATGTCTAGTGCACTCCCAATCGATAGGTCTATATTGCCCCCAGACAAAAACTTTGTTCTTTTGAGATCTTCCACTGTACGACCACCACCTGCGTAAGTTGTGGGTAAACTGCAAATGGTCGCCAATAGACTTATGAGCTCTTCGTCCATTCCAGCTTGCAATCCTTCAACATCTGCGCTGTGAATAAGGAACTCATTGCAATGTGCTTCCAAACTTCTTATGGTTTTTGCGTCGATTACTAATTCGGTGAGTGTTTGCCAGCGATCAGTCGAGACAATCCAACCAGCATTAGTTTTTCGACAACTTAAATCGATGACTATATGTTCTTTTCCGACCGCTCTTTCCAATTCTTGGAGACGCTCCGGCGAAAAAGACCCGTGGTCGAAAAGATAAGAAGTCACAATAACATGGGAGGCACCTGCCTCTATATACGCTTCGGCATTTTTCGCTGTAACACCTCCTCCATATTGCAAACCACCAGGGAATGTCTTCAGAGCAGAAAACACTTGATCCTGGTTATCCTTGCCAAGTGATATTATATGCCCTCCTTTTAAATCTTTTTCTCGATATAGAGAGGCGAAGTATGCGGCATCATTTGGACTCACGTGGTTCACAATCGCCGAATCCGGAGTAAGTTTACCGCCTACTATTTGCTTGACTAGACCGTTGTGGAGGTCTATGCAAGGGCGAAAAATAGACAAGCTCTCCTCCGTCGTAATTTCGTTAGGCTATAGAATGTAAATCGCATAAGAGAGATTCTTTAAAATTAATTATGATAATTCCATCCTTTATTTATCTTGAAAAGCCTATATGCTGGCTATTATGCCTATTTTATCGCGCTCCTGTGCGCGTAGAGCTCTTCAAACTTACTTGCCCTTCTCTCCTTTTTTGCCTGAAAAGCTTCTTGCATATCTGCTGCCTGCAGCATCCCGGCTTGCCAGGTCGCAACATAATCCAAGCTATCTGAAACGTTATGGTCTCGACTGTAATTAAGCATAAGTTTTGTGCCATGCACTGCAACGGGAGAATGAGCAGCTATGTCTTTTGCGGTGTTACGCGCATGCGTCATAAGCTGATCATGATTTTTGGAAACGAAATTTACAAAGCCACAGGATAAGGCTTCAGCCGCTTTCATGGGTCGGCTTGTATAAGCAAGCTCACGCGCGAGTCCTGATGGCATAACATGTTGAAGTCGTTGAAGTGTTCCAACATCAGCGGTAATCCCTAACGCAGTTTCCTTAATAACAAAAAACGCATCCTCAGTGCAAAATCGAATGTCCGTCGCACATACCAGATCGACACCGCCGCCCACGCATGCACCTTGTACGGCAGCGATAACGGGAAAACGAATTTTTTCTATAACGTTAAACACGTGCTGTAGTTCAAGTATGCCCAACCGAAGTTGCTCTGCCCTGCGAGCAGGTTCACCATCAAAACGACTCAACATATGCTCGAAAATAGCCAAATCCATACCGGCAGTGAAGTGTTCACCGTTTGCACATATTATGGCCACTCTTGCGGCGGCCTCTCTATCTAGAGCTTCCAAAACTGAGGGTAATTCACTCCAAAACAATGTGTTCATTGAGTTGAGTTTTCGAGGCCTGCAAAATGTGATTTCTGCTATACTATTAGCGATAGTCACTTTGAGCGTTTTCAGTTTGTGAAAGTCAGTTATTTGCATGGCCTGATACCGTATTTCTCCGTTTTAGGAATTCGCGATATTACCATATTCCCAAAAGAGTAAAAAAATCCATGGCGCATAAAATATTCATATATTTTCATAAATTAAGGAGAAGCTCAAAAAGATCAGTATTTGATAGAGAATTTGAGTTTCATTCGGCATGGATTATCATCTAACGCGCATCAGTGGGTAATTTTTCTTCCTGAGCAAAACACTAGATAGGCGTTTAT
>CAJWMT010000047.1:0-18433 GCA_913044275.1 uncultured Cellvibrionales bacterium | reverse complement strand
CCTTGCGAGCACTAGCACCTGAAGCTAGCGTGTCTACCAATTTCACCACCTGGGCCAAAAAATTTTTAGGCGAGCTAGATTGTTCGGACTATAGATACCACACATATTTTTGTCAATTTGACTCTGAAAAATCGTGATCCAAAAGGCGCTTTGGAATGATATTTACCCCTAGGGAATGATTCAGCATATGAGAGAATTAACATGTTTTAAACCTTATGATATCCGAGGCCGTCTGGGTTCGGAGCTAAATGAAAATATCGCCTATCGCATCGGGTGTGCTTACGCGACCTTCTTGAATGCCAACGAGGTAGTAGTTGGCGGTGACATACGGACATCAAGTTCATCCCTAAAACTTGCGTTAAGCGAAGGCCTAAGAGACTCGGGGGTTGATGTAATAGATATTGGCACGGTCGGTACAGAGGAAATCTATTTTGCTACATCTTTTCTGGGATGTGATGGCGGGATTGAAGTCACAGCCAGCCATAATCCCATCGACTTCAATGGCATGAAATTGGTGAGACAAAATTCGCGCCCGATCAGCTCGGACACAGGGCTTATCGAAATTCAAAAGCTTGCTCAAAAAAATGAGTTTATCCTCGCTAAAACGCGAGGCGGTTTCAGAGAATTGGATTTGACAACTGAGTATGTAGATCACCTATTGAGCTATATTGACCAGTCGTCTTTGACACCAAAAAGGTTGGTCTGCAATGCGGGTAATGGTTGTGCGGGAAAAATAATTGATGCCATTGAGAATCGATTTATCGAACTTGGGATGCCGATACAATTTATAAAAATTTTTAATGAACCCGATGGATTATTTCCAAATGGCATTCCTAATCCTATTTTGCATCAGAATCGCGCTCCGACCATTGAGGCAGTGCTCGATAATAATGCTGACATTGGAGTGGCTTGGGATGGTGATTTTGACAGGTGCTTTTTTGTTGATGAGAATGGTCGTTTTGTAGAAGGTTACTATGTGGTTGGATTATTGGCTAAATTTTTTTTGGAGAAAGAACCCGGTTCCACCATCATTCATGATCCTCGATTGATTTGGAATACTATTGACGTCATCGAGCGACTCGGGGGCAAGGCGGTTTTGTCTAAAACCGGACATGCTTTTATCAAGGAACGAATGAGACTCGAAAATGCAGTTTATGGTGGTGAAATGAGTGCCCATCATTATTTCAGAGACTTTTACTTTTGTGATAGCGGAATGATACCTTGGTTGTTGGTCATGCAGCTGATGTGTCTAGGTAGGCGTCCATTGTCAGAAATGGTGGACGAAATGATCAATTCTTACCCATCTCCAGGGGAAATTAATCGCGCGATTGAAGATCCGAGCAAAGCTATCGATCGAGTGCATGTAAACTATGAGAAAATGGCTTTGAGAATAGACACTACTGATGGGATCTCGATGGATTTTGGTAATTGGCGATTTAATCTTCGAATGAGTAATACGGAACCTTTGGTTCGACTAAACATCGAAACTAGAGGTGATCAGGAGTTGTTGTATCAGCGAAGAGATGAGATTTTAAAGATCTTGGACGATACATGAGCCCTAGGTTGCGTGACCAAACCGAGGTTTGAAGCTTGGCCTTCATCTCTTGGCACTTTGCGCATCTTAATCCGGCAGACTTAAAATACCGTCATGGGGTATTGAGATATTTTTATCGGAGTCTAACCTAGAGCAGACCTTGATCAGATTAAAAACATGTAAAGATGCAGTATGACGTATAACGGCCGAAAAATTTTCCTTGCATATATGTTGCAGCGGAATATTATGTCTTTAGCGAGCCTTGCACACTGTAGTTGCTGTAAACTATAATGTCGAGTCAGGAAAGGTATTGGGGTAAAATGCATTCCGGGATAGCCTTGTCTTTCCAAACTGAAAGACTCGGTGTTTGCGTGTATTGATAGTCTCGGTGGCCCACTGGTTGGAATGGTTTTCCATATAGCCCGTTAAGAAAGGATTATGTTATGTTCACAAAGAAAGTTCTTGCCCTAGCAATTTCCTCGGTTCTGGTTGCACCGGCGGGTTTTGCCCAAAGTGGAAGCAAAGAATCAGCAGCCGAGTCATCTGTGCCAGATGCGGGCGGAGAGTCTGCGGCACAAGGAAAAGCAGCTGGAAGCGTCGGTGGCCTGTCGGTGCCAACTGCGGTGGCCTTGGGAGTGGTTGGCGCAGCTGTGCTTGCTAATGCGTTAGATGATGATGATGATCCAGCACCAGCACCAGCACCAGCACCAGCACCAGCACCTGAGCCAGAACCTGAACCTGAACCTGAACCTGAACCTGAGCCAGAACCAGAACCAGAACCTGAGCCTGAGCCAGAACCTGAGCCAGAACCTACTCCCACAACGCCGGAGACCACGATCACGCCGTCACCGACGACACCTAGTACACCCAGTACACCAAGTACGCCGAGTACGCCAACTACTGGCACTTAGGGTAGAGTATGTAAAAAGAAAGGGCATCTCTGATGCCCTTTTTTAATGCTGGAGGAAATGTGGCCTACCTGAAGACTCTTCTAGTAATTGCGATTTCAACAATAAATTGGTTTTACTCGCTACCGGTATCTGCTTCGGATTATGGAACAACTGGCCTAGTGGATATCCCTACAGCAAGAATGGAGGCTGATGGCGTCCTAACCGCCACTTCCGCTATCCAGTCTCGAACGAACTCTTACGCTATCAGCTATCAGCCGACTCCCTGGCTGGAGACCACCTTCAGGTATACAGGTTTTAACAGATTTTTCTATTACGATAGAAACTACGAAGCAAAAGTGAGGCTCTGGTCTGAGACGGAATACCTTCCACAGGTGGCCGTAGGTATCCGAGATATGGTGGGCACCGGTGTCTTTGGCTCTGAATATATTGTTGCTAATAAGTATTGGAAAAATTTTGATTTTACCTTGGGCTTGGGTTGGGGAAGATTGGCAGGTTCAGGTGATTTTGATAATCCTTTCGGGACGATTTTAAGTGAATTCAAATCGAGAGAAAATGATTTTGGTGAGGGAGGTGAGTTGTCAGCTAATACCTTTTTCAAGGGTGAGAAAGCTGGGTTTTTTGGTGGGCTCCATTACCAATTTAACTCCTTGCCAATTTCAATGATGGTTGAATATAACCCCGATGATTACGAATGGGAGGTAAGGCGAGGAGGTCGAAAACCAAAAACCCATTGGACTGCAGGCATGAAGTGGGAACCGAAGCCTGGACTATCTATCATGCTGTCGCGGCAAACCGGGCAAGAGTGGGGTATGACCGTTTCTGCGGCGCTGGATACTAAGCACTTACCTAAAAGGAGATCAACTTCAAAGTTTGTATCTAGTCTCGATATGACAGAAGATGACCTCCCTTCCATGCTTGATCCTTCAAGCTGGTATGATACGTTACTTTATGATGTTGAACGTTCCGGGTTACTGCTTCTTGAAGCCAGCATCGATGAAACAAGTGGCACCGCTAACCTAGTTATCGCAAACGCTGAGTTCCCTGTCTGGGCTGATGCAATCGCGAGAATGAGTATTCTCGCAGATCTCCACATGCCAAGATCGATAAATTTAATGAGACTAGTTTTAGAGGAAGCAGGCCATAGAGTTCATTCGGTACAGATTAGGCGGCCTTCCTTCATATCTAGACAAACCAGAGATTTAATGGAGCGCCAAATTAAAGTTATGCCAGGGAGGCAACTCGATTATGTTCAGTACAAAACTGGTTTCGTGCAAAACAAAGTTAAATTTGATGTAAATCTGGGCACTCGGTTCCAGTTGTTTGACCCAGATGATCCCATGCGCTACCAGCTTTTCGGGAAGATAGGTATAAACTTGGTTTTGCCCGCTAACTGGAGTGTCAATGGTTATTATGCTATCGATATTAAGAATAATTTTGATAGCATCAGGAGAAATTCAGACTCCGTTCTGCCACGTGTCAGATCCGATATCGTTAAGTATTTGAAAGAAGGTGATAGTGGGCTAGATTCTCTCTATCTTGAAAAACGAGGTACAACCCTCAAAGAATTCCATTATCGAGTCTATGCCGGAGTCCTAGAGGAAATGTATAGCGGTTTTGGAGGGGAAATCCTATTCCAGCCTTTTCAATCTCGAATCGCCTCTGGCTTCAGCGCCAATTGGGTTCGCCAACGAGATTATGATCGGTCTTTAAAGCATTTAGATTATGAAACGACCACGGCTTTTGCGAGCATATACTGGGCATCCCCCTTTTATAACATGGATATTGCTCTACATGCCGGGAAATATCTCGCCAAAGATATGGGCGCTACGATGGAAGTAAGGCGAACCTTTAACAATGGTTGGATGGTGGGCCTCTGGGCTACCATGACGGATGTGCCATTCGAAGATTTTGGCGAGGGCAGTTTCGACAAGGGAATATTTTTTAAAATGCCGCTTGACGGGCTCTTTGGTCGGCGAAATAAAGCCTCGTACAGTAATAGATTGAGGCCGATTCAACGTGACGGCGGCCAGCGTCTCGAAAATTTTAGTGGTAACATCTGGTGGGATATTAGGGGAGCCCGCTATGATGCTCTTTATAATTTGACTGATCGGATGCTGCCATGAATATCGGCTGTAAAATTTTAGTAGTGGCATTATTTCTGTGCTCGGGCGGTTGTGTCATTGAATCGACTCAACTTCAGACTTTGCGCCAGCTATTTTTAGAGCCAGATGATGAACTTTCTCCCCATGTTTGGGAGGTTGAATTTGCTGGTTACTCGTCCTTGGTCACCCCTGTAGTAGCAGACGGAAAAACTTTTTTCGTAAATGATTACTCGGATCTGCTGAAATTTAACGGATGGATAATTACTGAAGCAAAAGGCTTAAAAAGGTTCGAGAGGTCCTGGATAATCTTCGATGAGGGTAAAGAAAGACGTTTTAGTTATTCGGGACAGATCAAGGCGGTGCATACATGTGAGCCTTGGGTTAATATACATGCTGAGAATTACACCCAATTTTTGCAGTCCTGTACTGGCGAGCGGGGCTATACAAACACTATTTTGGTTGATAGTCTTGGTCGGATTATCAGTATTGAGCAAGTTTTAGATGATAGTGGCAACATTTTGAGTCTTCGACTCCGTGAAGACTGAGGGCATATCAATAATGCAGGATTCAAAGAAAATGATTTTGCGTCATCCGTTGTTTAAAGATTTTGGGCCTTTTTTTTGCTGTTGGCGCAGCGCTTTTGGATGGTTAACCAAGAGCTTGATGTTAGTTTCAATGATGAGTTCGATACAAGTCTCGTCCCAATCTATCAGTCCGGAACTTCTGGCAGAGATTGAAACACTGCCACGCTCAGAACAGGTTGTGTTAGCTCAGAGATATGGATTTGATTTGGATAAGGTTCTAGGTGGAGAGCAGGATAAGGCGTCAGGGCAAGAAATTGGTGTTCCAGGGCAGGTCTTGGAGGCAATCTCTGACAAGGATGATGAACTAGAACGAAAGCAACGGGAGTATGAATTATTCCAAGAAGCTTTTGCGGAATTCCAGCAGAATCAGCAAGAAAAAGACACAGCACTTAGCCGATATGGTCTGACGCTTTTTGATAGAGAAGTCAGTACGTTCGCCCCAACGGATGATGCCACAGTTCCAGGTGATTATCGTCTGGGGGCAGGGGATCATCTGACCATCGATCTCTTCGGAACAGAAAATAATCATTATGATTTGCAAGTTACAAGGGATGGTGAAATTAATATCCCCAAACTTGGGCCTATACTCGTGGCAGGCCTAACTTTTGAAGATGCGCGGGAATTCATTCGATCACGAGTTGCAGAGGAATTGCTTGGAGCGCAAGCTTCCGTATCAATGGGTCGATTGAGAGCCATAAATATTTTTTTGGCAGGTGAAGTAGCCGTTCCGGGAGCATACTCTGTATCTGCATTAACCACGATCTCCCAGGCGCTCTTTCAAGTGGGCGGAATCAGCGATATTGGTTCACTACGAAATATTCAAGTAAAACGCCATGGAAAAGTGGCGCAGATTTTTGATACATATTCTTTATTATTGCAGGGTGACTCTAGTAATGATACTAGGTTGCGATCTGGTGATGTGGTTTTCGTGCCACCCTATAGCGGTACGGTGACCGTGACCGGTGCTGTTAAGCGACCAATGATCTATGAATATATACAAGGGGAATCAATTAGAGACGCCATTGCTATGGCAGGTGAATTGACACCGGACGCCTATCCTTCTGGGATTTCAGTGGTAAGTAAGGCCTTGGGTAAGTCTTTGCCTGAGGTTAAAAATATTGACCTCGATCTTGCCACTAGTGCTTCATATCTGCTGCAAGACGGCGATTTGATCACGGTTCCTATTAGCACAGATAATCTCAAAAATGCGGTAACAATAGAGGGAGCGGTGGTACGACCAGGTATTTATGGTTGGGTGGAAGGCCAACGTATCTCCGATCTCTTGAGTTCTGTTGATGGGGATCTTAAGGTCTATGCTGATTTAGGTTATGGGTTAATCGTTCGACAAAAAAATCAGCGGCTGGACATAGAAGTTTTGCAGGTCGATCTGGCGGCTGCAATCCTCAACAAAGGATCCTCAGAAGATGTCTTGACCAGACCAAGAGACAAAATACTTGTTTTCGGATTGGCTAAAGTTACTGACCTCTCATCGGTGGACAGCGAAACAGCGCTAGATCAGATTCAAATTTCGTCTGAAGATGGAATACTTGATCTTGAGGAAGAAGAGCTTTCAGACATTGAGAAAGAAGTGGCTTCGGTTCAGCGCGATGTCCTGCTTGCTCCAATCATCTCTAAACTCCAGTCCCAAGCTCGGGCCGGAGAGCCAGTTAAGACTGCTTCAATTTCTGGAGCTGTAAAGTCGCCTGGCATCTTTCCAGTTACGACTAATTTTACGGTCAAAAAGTTGATTGCAGCGGCTGGTGGCTTGGAAGATAGGGTGTATATGGATTCAGCGGAGTTAAGAAGTCTTTTCGCTAGCCCTGACAACGAAATTGTGAGTCGGTATACCGAGATAGATCTCTCAGCAGAAACAGATGAACGAGCCGCAACAAAGGTTGAATCACGGGATCATCTGCACGTGCGAGCAGTTGCTCGTTGGAATCCTGATGAATCGGTGGTCTTAAGTGGGGAGATCAGGTTTCCGGGTACCTATCGCATTCAAAAGGGGGAGTCCTTGTCAAATGTTCTAAAACGAGCAGGAGGGTTGACCGAGGACGCGTTTCCAATTGGAACTGTCTTTACTAGGGAGTCCATAGCCAAAATGGAGACACAAAGAGCAAGGGAGTTTGCACAATCCATTATTAGAGATTTTGCAGCATCGCAACTGACAAAGGAAGACAAAGATATAGACATAAACGAGGTCAATTCTGTAGCCGAGAAACTGGATGAATTTTCCGGCTCAGGACGCTTGCTTGTCGATATTGAGGCTGCAATATCAGGTGATCAGCTAGCTGATATCCGTTTAGAGGATGGTGATAACATTATTATCCCCCAACGCGTCTCGACTGTTACTGTTGTTGGAGAGATTAGACGGCCGGGAACCCACAGTTATCAGAAGGACCTTGATCTTAATGACTATATTGGTCTCTCGGCAGGTATGACGGCCCGTGCTGATAACAAAGAACTTTACATTGTACGCGCAGATGGGTCGGTGCTTAGACCTGAATCAAGCTGGGTCAGGTATACCGCAGAGGCATCGCTCCGTCCGGGTGATACGATCGTAGTGCCGATTGATTCTGATTATACAAATAACATAAAACTATGGCGAGAGATTACCCAGATCGTTTTCAACAGCACATCTGGTTTGGCAGCCATAGCGGCGGCAACTAGATAATGTCCTCGAGAACCAACGAGAATAATAATGAATCTCGGTCATTCGGAATTCGAACGGACGAAGAACTAAATCTATCTGAACTGGGTGGTGTCATCTGGGCCCGGAAAGTTGGTATCTTTTCATTTACTATTTTTTGCTCTGTTTTGGTGGTTTGGTATGCGCTGCTAATTCCAAATGAGTACAAGGCCAAAGCTGTTCTAGCACCGGCTCAAAAGCAATCCTCCGGTCTCGGGAGTACTCTGGGACAACTAGGAGGCTTGGCTTCGCTAGCCGGTGTAAATATGACTGGCGTTGAAGCTAATGAATCTCAAATTGCGCAGGAAGTAATGCAGTCATGGAATTTTGTTGACAACTTTATAAACGAAAATGATCTTGCAGTTCAGTTATTGGCTTCAGAGAGATGGGATAAGCAGTCTAATCAGCTTAGCTTCGATACTGACCTTTTTGATCTTCGACAAAGAAAATGGCTGATCGAGGATGAAGACCAAGGGGGATTAAGAGGACCCAGTAGTTGGGAGTTGTTCAGTAGGTTTTCTGAAATGTTGGTTGTCACCGAAGACAAGAAAACTGATCTAGTTTCCGTCTCAATTACATTTTATTCCCCTTTTCTTGCAAAAAAATGGGTAGACATGTATGTGGATGCCATTAATCGGCACATGCAAAGCCGACAGGTGAGCAAGGTGACTAACAACATAGAATACTTGCAGGCTCAAATAGAGAAAACACAAATTGCTGAGATGAAGGACGTTTTTTACAACATAATTCAAGAGCAAATAAAAAATAAGATGATAGCAGAAGCGAGTCCGGAGTATGTTTTTGTTGCAGTCAGTCCGAGTATGATTCCAGAAGAGAAATCTAGTCCGAGGCGCGTGATTATTTGCGTGTTGGGGTCCATGCTTGGAGGTGTTTTTGCTCTCTTATGGGTCGTGCTATCACATATTTATCGTCGATAACACGGAGATGTATCAGACTTCAGTTCGCTTTTTAGCTGAATATTTCTCTTTTCCGCGTTTCGACATAGACCGGCAGTGGCTTATCTCATAAAGATTTACTAAGCGGGCGATAATACGGTTAATGTGCAGTGAAAAATGTTTTTATTTTTTCGGAAGAAGATCTCATCAAGTCATCCGCATGTCTTGTATTGGCCTCGATTTTTTTCGGAATTCCTGGCCTACTAGTCATGTTAATGCTTCAATGGATAACTCGCCAAAGCTACGCTGAGGATGTTCAGGACAAACATGGTATTTCTCATATTTCCGCATCGCGGTTGGGTGGTGCTGCAGTGTTTGGTTGCACCCTGGCTTTGATCTTTTCCGCATTGATTACCGAAGTCACCTTCTTAAATAGAGGAGCTTATGGCATCTACTGGACCGGATGGATTGGTGCATTGGCTTGCGCCATTTTGGGTTTAGTGGAGGATATTAGAAATGATTACTTAACTCCTTTTTTTCGGTTAGCCGTAATGACGCTAATTTTTGGGATGATCGTCGGGGTTTCTCCATTTCTCGTTCCAGTAGAGCTCAATGTTGCCTGGTTGCGTTATCTTCTAGGGGTTCCTTTCATAGGATGGTTTTTAACAGTAATTTTTTGCGTAGGTTTCATTAATGCCATTAATATGGCCGATGGGGCTAATGGCCTACTTCCAGGCATACTGACAATATCTTTTAGTATTTTTTACTTGGAAACGAACGGTTTTGTTTATGCTACATTGATGACTAGTTGCGGACTGTTCACGATATTTAACGTAATATCCGGACGTTTAATTCTTGGTGATGCGGGCGCATATGGGCTGGGTGCAGCACTGGTATTATCAGGATTATTTCTGTTCTCGGAGGGAGTATTTTCTGCGTCTTTTCTTGCGGTTTTATTAGCCTACCCATGTATTGATATTCTGGTCAGTTTAGTCAGACGCTTAACCAAAGGTAAGTCAGTATTTCTTCCCGATGACAACCATTTGCATAATCGATTAAATTATCATTTTCGACGATGGTTTCGATCAAAAACGTTAGCCAATTCTATTACTGGCGCTTTTATTGTGTTTTTGACCTCAGGCATTGCCTTGCTAGGTTATATGGGCCACTGGTGGCCAATTACTGAGGATCAATGGGTCTTTATTTTCATAGGACAGATTTTTGCTTATTGGGTTGCGTTTTTTGTTTCGGGGCATGAACGCGCAGCAGTGACTCCATGCCAAGGCTGATGCTGGCCAATATTAACTTAAAGATTAATTTATAGGTGGGTATAAGCGGTATTTGAAAATTTTGCCAGAGCTTGTTCACGCCATGAACAAATGTTTTAATGGTGCTAATCAGTGATATTTATCACGGCTAGCTTCTTGATTAAGGCAATTTACAAAACCTGGTGAAAACCTTCCTTGGATTCGATATTGGATGATTAAACAGGAACTAGAGTTTAGAGTGCTGCGGCTACTGGAGCGGCAGCCTGATCTCACTCAACGACAGTTGTCTCAGAAATTAGGCATTAGTTTAGGTAAGACTCACTATGTCGTTAAGTCGCTGGTAGATGTGGGATGGATAAAGCTTGGGAACTTTAAAAGATCAAAGAATAAATTGGGTTACATGTACCTATTGACGCCCCAAGGCATAGTTGAAAAGACGGCCATTACAGCTCGCTTTCTTGCTAGGAAGCAGCGAGAGTACAATGCCTTGAAGGAAGAGATTAGGTTACTTCGTCAAGAATTGGAGCGACAATGCTGGGACAAAAACCTTAATGAGTTAAATGAGCCTTCAAATCATGCCGATAAACCTTCGGTTATAGAGGACGGCTTCTAGATGGTGAAACAATATGATGTCTATGGAATTGGAGCGGCACTTTTAGATACAGAGTGTCGTGTCTCGGATCAATTCCTTGAGACTGCCGGTATTGAAAAAGGCGTTATGACTTTGGTAGATGAAAAACGCCAGAGCGAGATTCTCATTTCATTGGCCGCAAGAGAGAACGACTTTGTGCGGAAGTGTGGCGGTTCGGTATGTAACTCAATCGTTGCCGCGGGACTTTTGGGGTCGGACACTTTTTTCAGTGGGAAGGTCGCAGATGATGCTGATGGAAACATCTTTATTAGGGAGCTAGCCGCCGCAGGTGTCGATTTTCATAGTGTAAAACCAGAGGCAGGCGTGACAGGAAAATGTCTGGTGATGATCACGGTTGATGCTGAGCGAACTATGAATACTTTCTTGGGGGCCAGTGCTCAATTGTCCAAAAGGGAGATTGATGACTCAGCACTTCTCAATTCTGAATGGTTATACATTGAGGGATATCTTGCTACCAGCATCAAGCATACGGAAATGGCTGCGGACATTATAAAATTTGCTAAAGCTTCGGGCGTTAAGGTGGCCTTAAGCCTATCAGACCCCTTCGTTGTCGAGGCTTATGCGGATAATTTGCGACAGATTATCGGTCCTGGTGTCGATCATATATTTTGTAATAAGGCCGAGGCGATTGCTTTCACGGGTGCCTCCAGTGAAAATGAAGCGGCTAGTGATTTGTGCAAATACTCAATTTCTCACGTGATCACTAGTGGAGCGGTTGGTGCTAGATGTTTTGATGGAGAGCATATGATTTTTTCGAAAGGAATTGAAGTGGACGCGATTGATACAAATGGCGCTGGAGATATGTTTGCAGGTGCATTTCTTTTCTCGATAACGTCAGGAAAAAGCTACCAATGGGCAGCAGATTTCGCAAATGTTTGCGCATCAATGGTGGTGAAAAAGTTTGGTCCTCGTCTTGATAAAGACGATTTTGAAATGCTAAAGGATCAATATGAATTGCGATAGTTCTTTTTGACAGGTACTGACGAGATAAACCGGCGAGTTTTTGGAAGGTCAGAATGGAATCTCTAATTGATAGCTATGACAAACTGGCCGTGATCGGTCTCGGTTACGTGGGGCTTCCGCTAGCGGTAGAATTTGGCAAGAAAATAGATACTATTGGCTATGATATCAATAGAAATCGTATCACCGAATTGAACTCGGGAATAGATAGTACGCTTGAGGTAACAAGCGATGCTTTAACGAGTGCTCACTTTCTGAAGTTCACTGCGAACACAGACGATCTAAAAAGTTGCAAGCTTTTTATTATCACAGTTCCTACACCAATCGATAGCGCCAATCGACCTAACCTGTCAGCCCTAGAACGGGCTACCAAATTAGTTGGTGATTCAATGAAAGAGGGAAGTATTGTTATTTATGAGTCGACGGTTTATCCGGGTTGTACCGAGGAGATATGCGTTCCGATACTAGAAGAAAGATCAGGGCTCCGTTACAACATTGATTTCTTTTGCGGTTATAGTCCTGAGCGGATTAACCCCGGAGACAAAATCAATACCCTAACAAAAATCACTAAAGTGACAAGTGGTTCAAATGACTGGGTGGCCCGATTAATAGACGATTTATATCAGTCAATCATTGAGGCAGGAACTTTTAGAGCAACCTCAATCAAAGTTGCCGAGGCCGCAAAAGTGATAGAAAACACGCAACGAGACTTAAATATCGCCTTAGTCAACGAATTGTCAGTTATCTTTGATCGTCTAGAGATTGATACTTTGGAGGTTCTGTCGGCAGCCGAGAGTAAATGGAATTTTCTGCCCTTCAAGCCGGGCATGGTGGGCGGTCACTGCATAGGGGTTGATCCCTACTATCTGACGCATAAGGCTGAGATGGTAGGATACAGTCCTCAGGTTATTCTTGCGGGGAGACGGATCAACGACAATATGGCAAAGTATGCGGCGAATTGTGTCATAAAAAAAATGGTCCAGAATAAAATTGATCTTGCCTCGGCGAAAATTGGTGTTCTTGGCATAACTTTCAAGGAGAACTGTCCCGATATCCGAAATAGCAAAATTTTTGATTTAATCGAGGAGTTCAAGTCATGGGGTGTCGAAGTAAAAATCCATGATCCTTGGGCAAATAAAGATGAAGTCAAAAATCAGTATGGACTCGAATTGTTTTCATTTGACTTGATGAACGATTTGCAGGCCATTGTTGTGGCAGTCGGACACAAGCAATTTAGATCATTGAATGGGGCGGTCTTGCGAAAAACCTGCGATACCCAAAGACCAGTATTGGGAGATATTAAGGGTATATATGACAGATTGGTCATGCAGAAACTTGGCTTTACAGTTTTTAGACTATGAGGTTTTGATTTGAAAAATTTTGCCGTAATTGGCGCAGCCGGTTACATAGCGCCGAGACATTTTCAGGCGATCAAGATGACAAAAAATAACCTTGCTGTCGCCATGGACATTAATGATTCTGTTGGCGTTATTGATAGCTACTTTCCTAAAGCTGAGTTCTTTACTGAATTTGAAGATTTTTCGAAGTACATAGACAAACTAACCACATTGGGTAAGCAGGTTGACTATATCGTCGTATGCAGCCCGAATTTTTGTCATGTTAAACATATTGAGTTTGGACTTGAAAGAGGCATCGATGTCATATGTGAAAAGCCGTTAGTGCTTTGCTCGAAAGAGCTCGAGACTCTCATCGCTCTCGAAAGAAGTTATGGCGCTAAAGTTTATTCAATATTGCAACTTCGGCTGCATCCCTCGATCATTGCTTTGCGACAAAAAGTGCAAACTGCACCTAAAAACAAAATTTTCGATTTAGATCTGACGTATATCACTTCTAGGGGTAAATGGTACCTCAGGTCATGGAAGGGGTCTGATCAAAAATCTGGGGGTTTGTCTACTAATATTGGGGTTCATTTTTATGATATGTTGCATCATATTTTCGGTGAGGTTAAGCACAATGAGGTGCACTTTAGGGACAAGAGAAGCGCGAGCGGTTACCTTGAATATGAACGAGCTAGAGTAAAGTGGTTCCTATCCATTAATTCTGAAAACCTTCCAAACGAAGCTATCGCTGAAAATAAAATGACATACCGCAGTATAATAATAGGCGATCGAGAGCTGGAATTCTCGTCCGGGTTCACTGATCTTCATGTGCAGAGCTATCAAAGTATACTTGTTGGAGATGGTTTTGGTATAAGCGAAAACAGGGCTGCGATAAAGACAGTCGAGAGAATCCGAAATCAAGCAGTAGTAAATGCAGCCAACAAGGCGCACTCTTTGTTGGAAAATGTAATCAGGGACTAGAATCATGGGGTACTTTCAGCACGACACCGCTGTGGTAGATGATGGAGCGCAAATAGGTGATGGATCAACCATCTGGCATTTTGTTCATGTCTGCAATGATGCAAAAATAGGGGAGAAAGTCTCTCTGGGCCAGAATGTATACGTGGGTAATCGTGTCCTGATAGGTGATCGTTGTAAGATACAAAACAACGTCTCAGTATATGATAATGTATTTATCGAAGATGATGTGTTTTGTGGCCCTTCGATGGTTTTCACTAATGTTTATAACCCTAGGTCATTTATTGAACGCAAAGACGAGTTTAGGGACACCTACGTAAAAAAAGGAGCTTCGCTAGGAGCTAACTGCACGATAATTTGCGGCGTTGTTATTGGAGAATACTCTTTTGTAGGAGCGGGCGCGGTTGTCAATTCTGATGTGCTTCCCTATGCACTAGTGGTTGGTGTGCCAGCGAAACAAGTAGGCTGGATGAGTGAATTTGGTGAGCAACTAGATTTGCCTCTGAATGGTTCTGCCAAGACGACATGTAAGCACACAGGCCATGTTTATCAATTGGATAAAGGACGCCTGCATAAATTAGAAGGCTAGCGGATGCAATTCATTGACCTTGCCGCGCAGTACAGGCATTTAAAGAGTCGTATAGATTCTCGAATTGAAAAGGTGTTAAGTCACGGGCAATATATCATGGGTCCCGAGGTTCTTGAATTCGAATCGCTGCTTGCCGATTACATTGGTGTCAAGCATTGCATCTCATGTGCTAATGGCACCGATGCATTGTCTTTGGCTTTGATGGCTCTCGATTGCAAGGAGGGAGATGCGGTATTCTGTCCCTCCTTTACCTTTTTTGCGACTGCTGAAACAATAGCCTACCAAAATGCAACGCCGGTATTTGTGGATTCTGATAGCAAGTTATTTAATATTTGTCCCACCGATTTAGAGTCTCAAATTAAAAAAGTCATCAAGAATGGAAAGCTTATACCAAAAGCTATAATAGCCGTAGATTTATTTGGATTGCCCGCGAATTACCCTGAGATTGAGGCTCTTGCGTCTAAATATAGCTTGGGACTTATTGAGGATGCAGCGCAGGGTCTTGGCGGTGAAATTCGTGGAAAAAAAGCAGGCTCATTCGGCGATATAGCTGCAACGAGTTTTTTCCCTGCCAAACCCCTGGGATGTTATGGCGATGGCGGTGCTGTGTTAACAAATAATGACCATTATGCTGAACTTCTGAAGTCGCTCAGGGTGCACGGGAAGGGGGTCGATAAATATGACAACATTAGAATAGGAATGAATAGTCGCTTGGATACTATTCAAGCCGCAATCTTGATTGAAAAATTGGCCGAGTTTCCTGAAGAACTTCATGCAAGAAATATCCATGCGGAAAAATATAGTAAAGTATATAGTGGTTTGTTTGAGATTCCTGAAGTACCAGAGGGTTATAAGAGTTCATGGGCGCAGTACACCCTCAAAGCTGACAACCGTGACATTGCTATCTCAGGTTTTACTGCAAAGGGAATTCCAACAGGCATTTATTACAAAAACTGTTTACATCAGCAGATCGCCTTTAAATACCTGAACTATACTGACGCAGATTTCCCAGTTGCATCGACCCTTGCTAAACAAGTTTTCAGTTTGCCGATGCACGCATATTTGTAATAAAATGCTTCGAAAAATTATCAATGTCTTTTCGGCTGCGCTTATTATCCAGTGCTCTAATTTGATCCTATACATAGTGCTGGCTCGCTGCTTGAGCGTGGATGATTTTGCTTCTTTCCGACAGTTATTTCTAATTCATGGCATCCTCAATGCAGTCAGTTTTTCTGCCTTGCCAACATGCTTGCTATATTTCTCCGGCCGTTCTGAGACTTATATCGAAAAAATGGAGTACATTAACTCGATTTGTCTCGTTACTCTGGTGGTTTCTGTCGCCCTAACTTTTTTTCTGTATTTAAGTGCCGGCGAGCTCGCCGTTTTATTTAACAATGTAGCTTTGGCCTCAATTATTCCTCATTTTTCGATAGCCTCGGTTGGTGTATTATTCATAATCTTAATGCCATCAGTCTTGATAATCCTTGATCAAACGAAAACGCAGATTATGCTGGCTTTTGGCTCAGCGTTTTTCACTATGGTGCCTACAATAATATTCGCATTAAATGAAAGGTCCTTAATTGAAATTGTTAGGGTACTGTCGATCATGTTCTTTTTCGTCGGTTTTACCCTCTTCGCGGTCATACTTTATTTTTGCAGGGTGTCGGGCAGTAAAAGCATTCCATCTTGGCAGAAAATTTTTGCTATTTTGCGCTATTCTTGGCCTCTGCTGTTGGCTAGCGGCGTCTCCATACTCGGATTAAAAATTGATCATCTTCTGATCTCCAGTATTCTGGGTGTCACTGCCTACGGCATTTATAGCGTTGGTGCATTTGAAATCCCTATCTTCAGTCTTGCTCAGAATAGTGTGACATCCGTTTTAATTCCTCTTGTCACCGAAAAGCTTAAAAAGGCGGATTATGTGGGAGCAAAAAAAATATGGAGCAAGGCAATAACTAGAACCGCGTGGGTTACGTTCCCGATCGCTACCATACTGATTCTGCATGCCGAAGACCTCGTCGTTCTGCTTTTTGGAAGTAATTATCAAGATTCTTCGCCTATTTTTGCCATTTTCACTGCATTGGTATACGTCCGGGTCGTCACCTTTGGAATGGCTTTGCGTTCCGTGGGAAAAACCAAACTAGAGCTGCTTGCAGCGATTATTTATTTGTTTTTCGGTGTGGTTGGTGCTTATTGTTTAATACCACTTTACGGATTAACTGGGGCAGCTGCATGGGTCTTAGTTAATACGGTCTTAATGGCCATGACACTCTCTTTACTTACTTATAGAGTAACCAGTGGTAAACTTAATTTGTTCAGGCTCTACCCGAAACGTGAATTGGCTATTTCTTTAGTTTGCCTTTTAATTTGTGGCTCTTTGCAAACTCTCGTTCATCCCTATTTGGGCAACCCACTTTTGGAGGTATTCACGACAATGATATTGATTCTTGGCATTTGGATATTCTACTTCAGATATACAGATTATAAAGATATTCTGGGAATGGAAGGAGGTTAAGGGTCAGAGATCGTGGGGGCAATGGCAATGACTTATGTATGCATAAAATTTAAAACTCTAGGCAATCACGGGTCATAATAGCCTTAGATAGGCATGACGTTTACTTACCATCTTTGTTGCAAAAAACTCATTGAGACGAAACAGATTATTTAAGCCCCCCAATTAGCCTTTGGTTTGTGTTGTGTGGCCCTAATGATAAAGTTTCGAGAATCCAGGAGTCTTTCAATAGCAGCGAGTGTTTGGTGTTTGGAAGATTGATTTTTTGTATATATTGAATCTAGGGAAACTCAGTTTGAAGATTTTAACTGTAGTAGGAGCAAGACCTCAATTTATTAAAGCGGCTTGTGTAAGCAGAGCGATCGCACGCAGGTCTGATATCACGGAGGTTATAGTACATACTGGCCAACATTTCGATGAGAATATGAGTGATATTTTTTTCAAGGAAATGGGCATTCCGCAACCGACTTATAATCTTGGCATATCCGCTTTATCCCATGGCGCGATGACGGGTAAAATGCTGGAATCCATTGAAGCAATCATTCTGGTGGAATCTCCAGATTGGGTCTTGGTCTATGGTGATACCAATTCTACTCTCGCTGGAGCATTAGCAGCGTCAAAACTCCATACTAAAGTGGCACATGTCGAAGCTGGTTTGCGCAGTTTCAATATGAGGATGCCAGAGGAACAGAATAGAATATTGACCGATATGATAAGCACGGTGCTCTTTTGTCCTACAGATCAAGCCGTCGAAAATTTATTTAATGAAGGATTCCAAACTAAAAATGCTGAGGTGGTGAATGTTGGTGACGTAATGCTAGATGCGGCGATGTTTTATGGGAACCATGCTGTGAAGCCAGATTGGTTTGAGAAGCAAGAAATTTCCACAGATTTTGTTTTGGCCACTCTGCACCGGGCAGAGAATACGGATGATCCAGCGAAATTAAGAGAAATCGCTAGGGCCCTCAATCAAATACACAAACAAACAACTTTAATCCTTCCATTGCATCCAAGAACAAAGCAAAAACTCGATGAATTCGATATCAGTCTCCATGTGTTTTCGGTTGCGCCAGTGAGCTATCTAGAAATGTGTTACCTTCTTAAAAATTGTAAATATGTTATGACAGATAGCGGCGGCCTACAAAAAGAGTCTTACTTTTTTAAAAAGCCCTGTCTAATTTTGCGAGATGAAACAGAATGGATGGAACTAGTTACGTTAGAGGCCAACAAACTCATTGGGCCCAGATACAATGATATAATTGACGCGTCAGTAAAATTTAATCAGGAAAAAATTGATTTTAAAAAAGATCTCTATGGAAGCGGGGATACTGCTGAACGAGTTGTCGCATATCTGGCCAGTTACCAGAATAGATCTCAGGCCGATTGAAATTTAAAATACACTAAATCAACAGACACAT
>CAJWMT010000046.1:0-18710 GCA_913044275.1 uncultured Cellvibrionales bacterium | reverse complement strand
TGCCTGGTGATTGGGGGGGTTGGTGGCGTTGGGGAATGGTAACATCAGGTGCAGGGGACAGTTTTGATCGGTCAAGGAAAAGAGGGAGTTAGCCCGGATTCATGGTATCTCTCGCATGTTCATCTTGCGTGGTTTTCCCTTATGATGAAATTGATAACGAAATGTATCTTGGTGGCGAAATTTGTTTCATGGGCGAGCTGGGGAGCTCGCTGAACGAACTTGATACATGCGACGTTTTGAGGTTCGAAGAAGCCAGAGTTTCTTGGTAGATAATTTAATAATGGCAGGCATGATTAACTATAAAAACTACGAGAGTTGGTAATGCATACCATAGCAAAATACAATCATTGGCGGGGCAAGGTAAGTTTGGATGATGGTGAGTGGGGTACGTTCGTTGACCCCGATGCTTCACCTGAATTTTTTGAGCATGTGACCGATATTATCAAAGTCAAATTTATGGGCGAAAATTGGCAAAAGGGCCCATGGATTGTCCCTAATGAATTCCCTCCCAATACAAAAGCAGGCAGGCACAGCCACTCAGAGGATACTATTTATAATGTCATGCGCGGTTCTCTTAACTTCAATGATGATACAGGCTGGTATAAACCTGGTGACGAGAGGTGGGTAAGGGCGAACCATATGTATGGGCCCGAAGAATCTGGGCCCGATGGTTGCGAATTTATTCTTGTGTCAGCCGGTCCAATCGATGTTAACTGGGAATCTGGTCAAACCTACCAGCCAAATAAATAAGAAATGCATACAATGGAGGGCGGCCTTTAGCAGAAATTAATACCGCTTCTTATGCTTTAACTAGAAGTTTACGCCGCATGTTCGCGGATGATGATAAAAAGCAGCCCGCAAAAAAGATCGTTTTGGATTTAAGGATGACAAAATGAATGCGCAAGGTATTCATCATAAGTGGCGTGTAGAAGTCACTCTGTACGCTAGCGCAATTATGATGTCTCTGATCTGGTCATCACTTGGCCCAATGATGCTTGAAATAACAGAGAAGTTTCAAATTCCCCTCGTAAAGGCTGGTCTATTATCGGGGATAGTTGCCTGTGTCTTGGGACTGTTTGCGTCTATATCCAGTATGATATCGAGTCGTTTAGGCATGGAAAATACAGCTTCCTTGGGAGTTTTTCTAATGTCTATAGGTTGTCTTTTGACGGGTTTAGCTGACAGATATAGTTTGGTTTTGGTTGGCAGGATAATTTTTTCAATCGGGGCAGGTATGTTTTTTCCGATGCTGGGCGCGATCATCATGCAGTGGTTTGATGGTGATGAGCTAGTGATGATAAATTCAATAAATTTCTCAGGCACTGCTGTCGGAACGTCAATCGGATTGGCGATAACCGCCCCAATCATGCTCATCATTGGGTGGCAAGAGACGTTAATAATTTATGGCATTATTTGCGGTATTGTCGCTTGTTTTTCATTATTTGCACTCGTTCCGAAACGTATGACTGATTCCGAAAAGTATAGTGACCAAAGTGATCATGAGAAAACAAAGGATATCTATCTCGATGTAATGAAGCGTAAAGAGACTTGGTTGCTTGCATTGGCCTTTGCGGCCCCAGTATCTTTATCAGTTATTACTCATACATTTTTGCCTGCATACTTCGTGACCACAAAGAATATAGGAATGGAAACAGCTGGCTACTATGTCAGCAGCGTTTATCTTTCAGGTATTCCGGCTGCAATTCTTGGTGGAGTAATTGGCGTTAAGTTGGGCAGCAGAAGACCTTTTCTAATTTTCAATGGAATCATCTTGGGGGTCAGTTTTCTCGGACTGCTATTTTTTGAAGGACTGGTTTTCAAAATTTGCTTAAGCTTTCTGGGAGTCGGGTTCCTACTCTTCACCGGCATCTTCTATACGATTCCAATAGAGTTGAACAACATGACACCAAGATCGGCTGGAGTCATGCTAGGTATCATCACATTTGTTGGAATGCAATTTGGCTTTTCAGCGCCAATATTTGTCGGTTGGCTCGAATTGAAGACTGGCTCGCTTCTATTAGGTCTAATTTTTTATGGTTTCTTTGGTTTTATGATGGCGATATGTGCCTTCCTAATAGACGAGACTGGAAACAAAGTCTCTTCAAAAGATGGTCATATGTGATTGATGCGAAAAAATCTTTCGGATACAGTATAAGAAAACAAAAATAAAACTTGTAACTTTTAATTATTTCTATGCTGAATTTTATAAGGATATAGTGGATGCGCAACTCAACTTTCTTAGTGCTGGCTTTCATAATGTTTTTTCTTATTGACTCAAACACAACGAAGAAAATCCATGACGGCATAGCAGTAGAGCCGGAAAGAAACGCAAGTGGTCATGAAAACGCTGAGAATATAACGGGTGATCTAGACGCCAGACTTAAAATGCCCGGAAAGTCCATTTATGATAAAGCATGTGCTTCATGTCATGAGGGAGCCGTTGCTAGGGCGCCCCACCGGGAAATGCTATACATGCTTCCACCAGAAGCGCATTATGCAGCACTCACAGAAGGTCTTATGACTGCGCAAGCATCTGGACTAACCGACTCAGAACGGAGGCAGGTCGCTGAATTTCTGGCAGGCATGCCGATGGGTTCCGCTAAGACCTCGGAACTTCAGTCTTGTGATTTTGTTCCAGTATTTAATGCAGCTGATAGCCCTGATTTTGGCAACTGGGGGATTGATGCTAATAAAAGATATATTTCAGATAAGCATAGCGGTATTGCTCCCGGCGCAGTTAATCGATTAGAGCCAGCTTGGTCAGTTGGATTCCCTAACTCAAACAGAATGCGATCACAACCGACCCCTGCCGGCGGTTACCTATTTGTTGGAACACATAATGGAGGCGTCTATGCGCTTGATCAAGGTTCTGGTTGCATGATTTGGCGTTTCAATGCAGCAGGTGAGGTTCGAACGGGTATATCGATAGATACTTGGCATGCCGACGATTTAAATGTTGATCCACAGATCTATTTCGGTGACATTCTTGGCAATGTATATTCAGTTAAAGCACGCACAGGGGACCTAGTATGGCGAGATAAAGCAGATGATCATGCAAATGCAACGATTACCGGTGCGCCTAGCCTGCACAATGGCGTGCTATATGCGCCAGTTTCATCTCTAGAATTATTGACTGCCGGAGACCCCTCCTATGAATGCTGCACAAGTAGGGGTTCAGTGATCGCCTACAACGCTAGCAATGGCGATAGAATCTGGAAAACTTATGTTGTTTCCGATATCCCCGTTATACAGGGTAAAAATGCTGTTGGAACAGATTCTTATGGGCCGTCAGGTGCTCCGGTTTGGAATAGCCCAACGATAGACGCATCTCGAAATCAACTCTACATTGGAAGTGGCGAAAATACTTCTTCTCCAGCGACAGACACATCAGACTCTATTTTGGCGCTCGATCTGGACTCTGGAGAAATCAACTGGGTTTATCAGGCGCTAAAACAGGATGCCTGGAATATAGCATGCGAGGGCACACCCACTGCTAACTGTCCTAAAGAAAATGGCCCGGACTACGACATGGCAAGCACCCTTTTGATGACAACAACGAGCGGACGGCAGCTCGTGATTGGAGGGCAAAAATCAGGTGAGGTGCATGCACTTGATCCAGACTCTGGGACGCTTATTTGGAAGAAAAAAATTGGGAGGGGGGGGGTTTTTGGCGGAGTTCATTTTGGCATGGCAACCCTCGGCGATACACTTTTTGTTCCAGTGAGTGACAAGACTGACGGCAGAGAATATGATTCTGATGGCACGCCAGGATTGCATGCACTGGATGCTGAGACCGGAGAAGCTTTATGGTATGCACCAGCGCCTAATGATGTCTGTGGTGAAAAGAATTTTTGCGCGCCCGGTATTAGTCAAGCGATCACGGTGATAAGCGATAAAGTGTTTGCTGGAGGAATGGATGGGGTAATGAGAGTCTATGAACCGGATTCTGGAGAGATTCTGTTTCAAATTGATACTGCTCAGCGATTTAAAACGATCTCTGGTTTGGAAGCATCTGGAGGATCATTTAGTGGTGGATCCGGTGCGATCGCTGCGAATGGGAGAGTTTTCTTGAGCTCCGGCTACGGCATCTTCGGACATATGCCAGGAAATCTGTTGTTGGCCTTGAAGGCTTATAATTAGGCTTATACTGTTTTGTGCTGCATCAATCCAATCGATTTCTCAATGAGTATTCTTGAATGACTTCTTGTTAAAAAAACATCCTAATTGAGAAAATTTAAGGGCTTATAGGAAAAGACAGGCGATAGGAAAAAAAATGAATAATTCAATATTTTTAGTTCTTGCTTTCATAATCTTTTTTCTGATTAACTCAAATGAAAATCAGGATTCAACGCAGATTAAAGTGACAGCCGAACTAGCCGCTGAAATCGAAAAAACAGCCGGTACCCAGGCGATTATGGACCAGTGGGCCGCGAGACTTAAATTGCCGGGAAAAGCACATTTCGACAAGGCCTGTGCGACTTGTCACGAGGGAGCAGTAGCAAAAGCCCCTCACAGGGAGATGCTATACTTGCTTACACCTGAAGCCCACTATTCAGCAATGACTGAAGGGGTTATGACCATGCAAGCAGCTTCATTAACCGACAAAGAAAAAATAGAAGTTGCTGAATTCTTGGGAGGCCAGCCGATGGGCACTGCTTCCAATGTTCCATTGCCAACCTGTGCAGAGGCTTTAAAGTTCAATGTAAATGATGTGCCAAAACACAATAACTGGGGCGTTGAGATGAATCAACGGGCCATTTCCTCATATGACTCCGGTATTTCGGAATCCGAAATTACTAATCTTGAGCCATTGTGGGCCCTGAAACTCCCAGACTCCAATCGATTAAGATCGCAGCCAGTTTTAGCAGGAGGGCTTTTATTTGTTGGGAGCCACAGTGGTGGGGTTTATGCTTTTGATCAGACATCCGGCTGCCAGGTTTGGCATTTCAAAACAGCTGGCGAGGTGCGAACGGGTATAGCGATTGATCCATGGGAGGCTGGAAATGCCTCTGCTGAACCTCAGATTTATTTCGGCGATGCCATTGGTAATGTATATGCCGTTAAGGCTCGCTCCGGTAAACTTGTATGGCGAGACAGGGCCGACAAACATCCAAATGCCACCATCACAGGTGCTCCAGCGTTACATGATGGTGTTTTATACACCCCGGTATCATCATTAGAAGTGCAACTCGCAGTCAATCCTTACTATGAATGTTGTACAGGAAGAGGGTCAGTGGTCGCTTATGACGCGCTCACGGGAAAAAGGAGATGGAAAACCTTTACCATTCCTGAAGAACCTACTGTGCAATATGTCAACGAAGCTGGCACGAATATGTACGGCCCGTCTGGGTCAACGGTATGGAATAGTCCAACGATAGATGTGCATCGCAATCAGCTTTATGTCGGAACTGGTGAAAACATGTCGTCTCCTGCTGACCACACGTCAGATGCTGTTTTTGCGATTGATTTAACGACCGGGAAAGTCAATTGGATCTATCAAGCGACAGTTGGTGATGCTTGGAATACCGCCTGTGATACAAGGACACCGCAAAGCTGCCCTGAAGAAAACGGGCCCGATTTTGATTTTGGGGCAGGAACTATGCTTGTAACTACCGACAGTAGTCGGCAGTTGGTTGTTGCAGGCCAGAAATCTGGCGATGTACATGCTGTAGATCCGGATACGGGTGAGCTAGTTTGGAAAACGAGAGTTGGACGTGGCGGTATTCAAGGCGGCGTTCATTTTGGAATGGCTGCTGAGGGAGGTAAAATATATGTCCCAATCAGTGATGGGCCTGACGGCAGGGAGTACGAGATGCCGGCCAAACCCGGATTACACGCGCTTGATGCAGCAACAGGTGAGATCCTTTGGTATTCAGCGGCACCTGATGACACCTGCCAGGGTAGAAATTTTTGCGACCCCGGTATAGGTCAAGCTATTTCAGTAATTAGTGGGCAGGTATTTGCAGGGGGAATGGATGGCGTGATGCGAGCGCATGACGCAGATTCTGGCGAGGTGTTATATCAAATCGATACTACACGACCTTATGACACCATTACTGGAGAGATTACCAGTGGAGGATCTTTTGGAGGCGCATCAGGTGCTATAGCCAATAATGGGCTCCTAGTTTTGAGTTCAGGGTATGGCATCTATAATCATATGCCGGGAAACTTATTGCTAGTTTTGGGAACACCCATCAATTAGATGGATCCATATTGTGATGGATTTTGACAAAGAACTGGCAAAAAATCAGGCTAACTATCAGCCTTTGACTCCCCTGAGTTTTCTTTCAAGGGCTGCAGATATTTATAAAGAAAAAACAGCAATCGTCTATGGATCAGAATGTTTTACTTACAAAGAGTTTGATATAAACGCCAGACGGTTGGCATCTGCTTTAACAGAGATAGGAGTAAAGAAGGGCGACACCGTCTCTGTTATGGCCCCAAATATCCCTGCTTTTCTTGATGCAAATTTCGGTGTCCCGATGACGGGTGCTGTGCTTAACTCCTTAAATATTCGGCTGGATAGTCGTGCAATAGCTTTTAATCTTGACCATGGTGAGTGTGATGTCTTACTCACAGATACCGGGTTTTCAGAAACAATAAAGGAAGCACTTACGCTGAGTTCAAGAAGTCCTGTAGTCGTTGATATTCAAGACATGAATATACCTGAGGGCGAGCGATTGGGGATGGATTATTATGAATTTCTCTCAACAGGAGATCCGGAATTCGAATGGAAACCACCTGATGACGAGTGGGATGCACTGGCGCTCAATTATACCTCGGGTACCACCGGCAATCCCAAGGGGGTAGTTCTTTCTCATCGCGGAGCATATCTAAATTCTTTAGGTAATTTGATCGCATGGCAAATGACAGGTAAACCGATCTATCTCTGGACTTTGCCAATGTTTCATTGCAACGGCTGGTGTTTTCCTTGGTCTATAACAGCATTAGGGGGAACTCAAGTCTGTTTGAGGGGCGTTAATCCGATTGAAGTGATCGATTCCATATATAACAACAGAGTCACCCACCTTTGCGGTGCTCCGATTGTGCTAAATATGCTTATAAATGCTCCGTCGGAGAGCCTGCGTAAAATTTCTAAGGGATTGCAAGTTTTAACTGCCGGAGCGCCTCCTCCGGCTGCGGTAATCAAAAGCTGCGAGGCATTGGGAATGATTGTCACTCAGACTTACGGTCTGACAGAGGTCTATGGGCCTTGCGTTGTAAGCGAGTGGGATTCTGCATGGGATACTCTATCCGCAAATGAGAGGGCTAGCTTGAAAGCGCGTCAAGGCGTCCGTTATCAGACATTAGAAGGTCTAGATGTAATGAATCCTAGTGACATGACGCGCATTCCTGCTGATGGAAAGACAATTGGCGAGATAATGTTTCAGGGTAATACCATGATGAAGGGCTATCTAAAAAATAAAAAAGCAACGGATGAGGCATTTTCAAACGGTTGGTTTCATTCTGGCGATCTTGCCGTCAAACATCCCGATGGTTATATCGAGATTAAGGACCGCTCAAAAGATATAATTATTTCAGGTGGAGAAAACATATCTTCTGTTGAAATAGAGGGAGTACTCTATCAGCATCCTGCCATCCTAGAAGCTGCGGTTGTAGCTAAACCTGATCAAACATGGGGAGAGACGCCATGTGCGTTTGTCACTTTAAAAGCTGGTATGAGTACTACGGAACAAAATATTGTCGAATATTGTCGAGAGAAACTAGCCCACTATAAGTGCCCTAGAACAATAATCTTTTCTGAATTACCCAAAACATCAACTGGAAAAATCCAAAAACATGTTCTTCGAGATCAATTTAGTTAATTAAGTATGGATCTGGAATTTAAGGAATAAAAAAGGACGGCATGTGTTCAAAGTATTTGCCTTTTTAAAACGAAATACCAAATTGCTGTCGCATGATGAATATCGAGCTGGACATATTGGTTACCATTGTTGCAATTCTCGGCGACTCAAAAACATAAGAGGCTATTTGGTAAATATCTGGGCCAATACTCCGTTAGAAGCAAAACTTGGTGATGCATACTGTGACATTGCCTTTAACGAACCAGATAACTTCACTCAGTGGTGGGACGGGTTCCCAGAAGTCTATTTTGACAGCATCGATGATTGGGTCAAAGCCGCTTCATTGGAGCCAACTCGGGCAACTGCCGTAGGGTTGGAGATTGACCCAGATTGGTCTCTTGCTGATGGGCCCTGGCTTTTTGATCCGGTTCCAGACTCTCCTAAGGAGTTTAAATCTCATCATCTGCATATGCATGAGACCGTTATAAAAATGGTAGAACGGCCTGAATTCAAAATCACGAAACTTATTCAATTCTTTAAAAAAGACCCCCAAATCTCGGAAGAAATGTTTGAAAAAATCCTGTTTCAGGACTATCTGCCAAAGCTCTCAAGTCTTGATAACTTGCGGGGCTTAATACTTAACACAAGAAATAAGGATATCAATCAGGCCATCCGAGGATTTTATCCGGCTTCTGGTTGGCATTTTTCTGAAAAGGGAAAAGAAGAGAGAGCCGAGTTCTGTAGTTTATGGGATGGTGCTATGGAATTGTATTTTGGAAGTCTAGAGGCGTTCCGCACGGGAAGAATCAACTCTCCTGTCAATAAAGATCTGAAGGCCATAGAAAAAGTTTTATTCTCGTCGCTTTGGTGGGTCGAAGTGGACGAGAATTTGATAATTCTTCCTAATCGGGACCCCGCTCCTAACTTTTATTTTAGGTAACGTTGATGCTTAAAGTTTTTGGCTTCGTCAGCCGACATCCTAGACTGACCCATGATGAATATCGTGCAGCACATGTTGGCTATCACAACTCTTTTGGCCGGAGATTGAATAATATCCGGGGTTACCTACTCAATGTTAGATCCAACAGAAATATGTATACTGATTTTTCCAAGTCGGCTATGTTGCGGTCAATTAGTTTTGGAGAACCAGAAGGCTTTGATGAAAAATGGGACGGCTATGGGCAACTGAATTTCGACAACCTTCAGGATTATCTTGGGGCTCGATCAGCTGCGCTTGATCGTCCAGGCCCTTCAGGGCTCGAGTTAGACGAGCTCGTGGGAAAAGTGGGAGATGACTTCAAATACCTTTATAGTGGCTCCCCCTTTCAATTTTGTGTTGATGAGTCAATTAAATTGCCGGTGATTCGTCTAGAAAGGAAGATGTTCAAAGTCGTGCAGTTTTTCAAAGCCTCCCCCGACATCGCGGCGATTCTTTTTCGATCCTATCTGACCGGAAACTATTCTTCTGCGCTAAGCATGATGTCTAGTTTAAAAGGCCTTGTGTTAAATCTTAGAACTTCTCTAGATGTAATGACTGGGTTTTTTGCTCCCGATTCCGAGGCATTTACGGAGGCCGGAAAGGAGCGTCGAAACTCATTTTATCGAAATTGGGATGGCATGATTGAATATTGGTTTGAGCATCCTGACGCCTTTTTCTCGAACCGTTTTGATAAAAGGATTAGCCCCCATCTTAATGGCATGGAAAATGAATTATTTATATCATCATTCTTTAGAGAGGTAGACGAAACCGTAGCTGTGATGCCTAATAGACATCCGGCGCCAGATTTTTATCACAGATAAAGGAAAACAAATGCTACTACGACCCCTAATAACATGTCTTTTCTGTTTCCTAGCTAGCACAGTCCAGGCGGGTGAATCAACTGATGGCGAGCAGCAGTTCTATGATCGCGGTAGAATAATGAACAAAACGGAACCCAACACTTATAGCAGTGAAGAAATACTGCGAAAAATTTGGCGAAAGCTGGTCGATATCGAAAGACGCTTGAGTTACTTAGAGAGGACCAGAGACCTCAGCATCGAACATAACGTTGATCATAGCATCGGATATAAAGAAGGTGAACAGAGATCAAGGGAAAATGAGAGCATTTACAAATTAGATCGAAATACCGAAACGTTGAATGAGGCTGGTTTCTTTATCCTCGAATGATTCTCTAGAGCCTATTGCTTTGGGAAACTAACAGATTACAAGCAAGATCTCCAGTTTATTGATTATCAACGATCTGTTAAAAATTTGATTTACGCTATGAGGGGAAAATCTAAATGAATCCCTTTATATCAACCCAAAAGAATAAAAAATTGTAAGGATTAGGTCATCAATCTCGTCATTTATGCAGTCTATGATAATGGGAGTTCATTCCTAGATGAGCTTGCATATGGCGTCAAAAAGCTTTTGGGGTTGGAAAAGTGCGTGCTGTGCGATATCAGCCATGGTTGGAATATTTTCGGCAAGCAGTCCTGGAAGAATGGTGAAGGAGTGCTCGGTTTTATTGAATGGATTCATATTGATCAGCAACCGGATGATCTGAGTGCATTCACATCAAATAAATTGCCTTGCGTGGTAATACGAACTGGCTCAAAATTAAAGATACTTTTCACGACTGAGGAGCTGAGGGCAATTAAAGGAGATTTGAGTATTTTTCACGACTTGTTGGAAAGTAGACTCCAGCTCTCACTTGATGAATCTTAAGGAGGGCTTAAGAGCTATTTAATGATCCAAATAGCTTTCAAGGCTTCAAAGTAGTAACGAGCTATAACGCCATATAAGAGATCTAAGCGAAGGGATAAGCTTTTTAGCTAACGAATTCAATGCTTGAGTTTTCGACCATTTTCAGATTTGAAGGGGCTCTAATATGCTGACTATCATAATCTTTGCATCGATATTGCTAATCATTCAGTTAATGATGCCTTTGTTTTTAAATATGAATAAACTAATGTATTTCGCGTCCAACCGAACCGAAGAGATAGTCTTCTCTGAATTAACACAACGGGTACGAAGAGCCGCAAACAATCTGACTGAAACGATTCCCATATTCATGACACTGGCTGTTTTATCCATAGTTTATGAAGTGGACAACACGACACCAGCTCTCTGCTGGCTAATTTTCAGGTTAATGCACCTAGTGAGCTATGCATTCGGCGTTGGAATAGCGCGAAGCGCATCATTTCTAGCTTCAATAATTTGCTTGGGTTTGATGGCTGAAAAATTATACGTCAGCCAAATCGCGCCCATCCAATTCTAACTGCTGCTCCTAGAATAAACACTCTAACGTCAGGCAATGGCATACTACTGAGTAAGAAGGCCAGATTTTAAAGAGGAAAGCTGGTTAACTAAAAGTCCGGAGATGATTAATGCAGATCCTATTATGGTACTTAAAGAGAGTGTTTCACCTAAAACGATTATGCCTAATATTGCTGCAAACACGATCTGTACATAGCTTATCGCAGCAGCTTTTCCGGCGGGCTCAATTGCTATGCCTCGCGTTAGTCCAATTTGTCCGATCTGAGTGAAGATTCCGATTGAAAACAGGATCAACCAATCAAATCCAACTGGCATTATAAAGTCTTTCCATCCCAGAATAATGGTCGATGGAAGACATATCAGCGGAAAATACAGGATAATGACCGATGAGTGCTCCTTTTGAGAAAGATATCTAACGGTGGTATACGCTGCGCCACTCATTGCCGCTCCGAATAACGCTATTAACAGCGCGGCAGTCGGTATCGATTGAACTCCTAGCGATTTAGGCTGTGTGATTATAAGCAGGCCCAAAACAGCCAAAAGAATACACAAAATGGTCTCCCTAGATATTGGTTCTTTCAAAAAGTGCCAAGCGAGTATTGCAGTAAATAAAGGGTGAAGATATTGGATTAGAGTTGCTTCCACCAAGGGCAGTAAAGTTAAGCTTTTATAGACCGCCAGCAGTGCCAGGAAACCCAAAAAACCTCTTAGAAAGAGTATTTTTTTATTAAATCCAAACGGAGCCACTCGCGCTCTTCGGATGTCCCAATAAGACAGCACAAGCGATACGCCGGCTCGGGCGGTGATAATTTCCAATACTGGAAATCCTCTTAGGCTTGCCAGCTTGACGAACAATCCCATCATAGAGAAACCGAGAGCACTTATTATCATATAAGCGAAGGCATTCATCCTAGGCTAGCCCTGCAGCATCGAAAAAACCGTTCCAGAAAAATCTTAACCATAAATAATCCTACTTAAATTTACGTTCGGTCGGATTATTAGCGGCTTAATAAGCACTTATATCCAATAAGAGACATTGCGACGCTAAGAGGATTAACCCGAGATAGGTGGCGAGCATTCCAGAAATGCGGAGAAAAGGATTGTAGTCGAAAAACGCGAAGCAAACCGCATGAGCTAACCTACCATAACTAAAAATAAGGCATGCCATGACGAGGTAATGATCGGAAACACTGGCATTTAATTCTAAGACCAGAAGGAGCAGGAAAAATAATGGCACGTATTCCGAAAAATTTCCATGGGCTCTGATGTTCCTATCAAGCTTCTCGACAGGGATGTTTTCATCCATCTTAAAAATTAGCTTCATCACCGGACTCCCTCGCATATAACCAACTCGCATAGCGAGAAACAGATAAAAAAAGGTGAATATACCCAAAAGGATAGGGGAGAAAAGTAAGTTCATGGAATCATTGTATTACTTTAGTTTACAAGGCGTAAGACATTATTGTCTTTAAAAATCAATAACCGATATTTCGTCCCAAATATTGGCTTTCAGGGTCCGATAGTCCCCGAATCTTTTTGAATCGATTCTTGGTGATCTTCCAAAACTTGGTAAAGCGGAAAATCGACCCAAGTGTCATTAAGATAATTAAGCTCGGGAACCTCCTCTTTAGGATCTACGATTAAATTATAAATTGAGGGATACGCCATATTCTTGATGCCATAACCGTCTTCGTCCATTTCTTTAATTAGAATTTTCCAATTTCGCCACTTGGCTCCAAATAATTCATTACCGATATAGATCACCGATGATTCTCGTGCTGATTGTTTCGTGCGGCCCATTAGGAAATCTGATTGATTCTTTCCATCAATGACTCGATCTTTTGGGATATTCGCTTGTGCCCATGCGGCGATTGTTGGAAATAGATCAATTTGATGAAATAATTCATTGGAGACTTGTTTTCTAGGTATTTTCCCTGGCCAACGAATGAGAAAGGGCACTCTTAAAGAACCCTCGTAGGGGGAAAACATGCTTCCTCTCCAAGGCCCTGTAAAACCAAATGATCGTGGAACACCTTCGCGTCCATTATCAGAGGTAAAAATGAAGATCGTGTCATCAACCAAGTCCATTTCTTCGATTGTTTGAATTAACTGACCAACATATGAATCTGTCTGTGACAATACATCTGCAAAATTTCCATGTCCTGTGGTTCCGAAAAATTCAGGGTGAGGATCGACTGGCTCATGCGTCTGTGTATATGGAATAAAAAGAAAAAAGGGCTTTTTACCTTTAGCTTTGCGCTTTATAAAATCGATTGCATTTTCGGTAATCTCTTTATCTATTGTAGCTCTTTTTGAGCGGTTATAGATGTCCAGTTTTTTCGGCTCTTCACCACGAACTGAACTCATTACGTAAGCAAAATCAACATCGGGATGACTATCCTTCGCAAAACTATTGCTATCAGGCCAGAATGCCCGATCTGACGATCGGGGAATACCAATCCACTCATCGAAACCCTGATCAGTCGGATAGCGGCCTTCGGTGTCTCCTAAATGCCATTTCCCGAAAATTCCTGTGGCATAACCTACTTCAGACAGCAACTCAGCGAGAGTCACTTCCCACTTAGTTATTCCATACCAGACACCTCTTGGGGGCAGCTGACCTCTTAACCTAGTTCGAATACCATAACGGCCGGTCATAAGTGCTGAACGAGATGGAGTGCATTCGGCCTCCACATTGTAATTTGTCAACTGAAATCCCTGATCACCAATGCTGTCAATAAAAGGCGTTGGAGCGCCTCGAATCACGCCTCCACCATAGAGTCCAATTTCCCCATAACCAAAATTATCCATGAGTACCAAGACTACATTGGGGCGGGTGCCCGCCAAAAGCGCAGGGCTAATCAAAAGGAAAAAAGTGATCGCAAATATTCTAATCGACATAAGATATCAACCTGTAATTAACTGACTCGGACGTTTGCAGTAGCTTATATACTCGGAATAGCAAGAATGTTCGTGACATTATTACACAACAAAGAGATATAATTCCGCTCCGATAGGCCCAATGTAATTGTCATTGATTTGAGATTCTCGTTTTTTTGTGGCTCTATCCGGACTAGGAGCAGTATTCAAACATGAGCCAATTTTGAGGTTGCTTTGATGCACCAAATATTAATCAACTTTTTTTTGCTAAACCAAGAGCTCCTTTGGGTCGCTACAATTTTTATCGACCTAGGATGTGCTTTGATTATGTTTTATATTTTTGGTAGACAAGGACTATATGCGACAATCGTTATCAGTCTTTTACTGGCCAACCTTCAAGGTCCAAAATTAACTGAAATATTTGGGCTGCAAACTAGTATGGCTGTAATCCTCTACTCGAGCATCTATTTCGCCACCGATTTATTGAGCGAACGCTATGGTAAAGAGGAAGCTACCAGAGCGGTGATGATCGGTTTTTTAGTTAGTATTGTGATACTGCTCATGACTAGTTTAAGCCTGCTCTATGTACCAACAACTTCTAGCGAAGCAGCGAGCCTAGCAGAAAACGTTCACGCAGCCACAATCACCTTGTTTGATTACAGCCCCAGATTTGTGATGGGCTCATTGCTTGCCTATTTAGTGAGCCAACGGATGGATGTGTTAATTTTTCATTATTTAAAAAGAAAGACGAGTGGCAAGCATCTCTGGCTTAGGAACAATTTGTCTACCATGATCTCCCAAGGTCTTGATACGCTTGTTTATGGATTAATTGTTTGGTGGGGAGTAGTTGATTTTTTTACTGCTATGACTTTGGCAAGCTCAAAATATGTCTTTAAAGTTTTTATAGCCTTGATTGATACGCCATTCATTTACATTGCCCGGAATTGGGACGTATCAGACAAGGACTGGGTGAGTCCAAAGTATGAAGAAAGATCGACGAACTGAGTCTTATTGAAGCGATCCAATAAGCTCAATTTACACAAAAAAATGAATGATTTATGGATGTCTGGCATTCAAACTTTATGTCAAATCACTGTATTTTAAAGCTGAAATTTTATTATTAAGCCATCCAAATCTTTTGTCGCTAATTGGAGGTACTCTAATGTCTAAATTAGATATCGAGTTTGTAAGATCACAATTCCCAGCTTTCACAGAGAACGCTCTGGAAAATTTTATTCATATCGAGAACGCCGGTGGCACTTATGCTTGTGGACAAATGATTGATGCCTTGGCTGACTTTTATAAGCAAAGTAAAGTGCAACCATACTATGGCTTTGAGCCCTCTAATCAAGCTGGTGAGAAAATGTCTCTTGCTCGAGCACGTCTGGCATCATGGCTGAATGTTCGACCGAACGAAGTTCATTTTGGTCCATCAACCTCACAAAACACCTATGTCATAGGACAAGCTATGAGGAATTATCTTGGGCCTGCAGATGAAATAATCGTAACGAACCAAGATCATGAGGCAAACATTGGGGCATGGAGAAAACTCGAGGGTGAGGGTGTGCTGGTCAAAGAATGGCAAGTCAATCCGTTTACTGGTGAACTAGAAACCAACGATTTGCTAAATATGCTGAGTGACAATACGCGCTTCGTCGCATTTACCCACTGCTCGAATATCGTTGGTAGCATTAACCCCGCAAGTGAATGGATTAAACTAATCCATCAGGCAGGAGCCCTAGCATTCGTCGACGGTGTCTCTTACGCTGGCCATGGATTTCCAGATATAGGTAGACTTGATGCTGATATCTATTTTTTTTCACTATACAAGGTTTATGGGCCACATCTAGGAGTCATGGTCATGAAGAGTGAGCTCAATCAAGCTCTCCCGAATCAAGGTCATTATTTTAATCATGGCTTACCTAACGCTAGATTTACGCCAGCAGGTCCAGATCATGCACAAATAGCCTCTGTAAATGGTGTGATAGATTACTTTGATACCATATATAGCTATCACTATGATGATATGTCAGTGAGTGACAGCTTGAAAAGCGAAAGAGTTAACTACCTATTTAAGAACGCAGAGCGAAAGAACATGATTCCACTACTTGAATTTTTATCTGATAGGAAAGGCGTTAATTTGATTGGAAAAGTGGGAGTCAATGACCGTGCACCAACCATATCATTTACTACTGAAGGCAAGAAACCTGCTGATATCGCAGAACTACTAGCGAATGAAAAGATCGGCGTGGCCAATGGAAACTGTTATGCAACGCGTTTAATGGATGCGCTAGATATACCCCTCAAGAATGGAGTAGTGCGGCTCTCTTTTGTTCATTACACCAGTGAAAGGGAAATTAACAACGTTATTAATGCTCTCGATAGGATCTTATAATAATGATAAAAAAATGAAGACAAGATGTCATAATGCATTTAGTAGGTAACTTTTAATAAATCAAGATAACAAGCATACCCTCCCACAATTCACTGTCAGCTGTGGTACTTTTTTTTAATTAGTTCACCGAATACAATCTTTCATGAAAGCAATTTTATCTAGAATGAACAATAGATTGTGATATTGCTTAGAACCACACAGTTTTTTTACCAGTTCAGGCGGCGTGTCTCCGAGCTTATTGTCTGAATAAAAGTAGATTTTCTATCATACCTTGATTTTGTTTGTCGGTGATCGCAAGGGATACTAAACTACACTAATGAAAATTGGATCCTATACGCCTCAACAAAGCTCCTCGGTCCTCTATGCAATGATAGGGGATGATTGTTCTTTGCATCATGACCTCGAGGAGTTAACCCCAAAGCAGCAGGCAGACCACGCAGAAAATCAGATGCTCACTTGTGCGCTTCAAGTTGCCCTGGTTGGCTTGGGCAAATCAATTGACCGGGTGGCTATGGCGAGGCAATTCGAAGAAAAGCCTTGGTTAGACCTCCTGTCGCACTACGTAGCGATGTTTCAGAAACTGGCACTTACGCCGGTCACATCATCCAACATCTCCTTCCACCCAATGGATCGATTCTACGAGCACTTATCTGAAGACATTCCGCCTGTAGATCTACTTAATCTCTACATGGTAAGCGGATCTAATATGGTTCTGCATAAAAGTACTGAGGCTCTTGAGATTAGTCGGAATACGAATTCCAAGCTGCATTTCGCAAAAAATGCTCCAGCGGCAGGGATACCCGTGCCTGTCACAAAAATTTATAAAAAATCCCAGATAGCGGACGGTGATGCATCTCAATTTTTCACAAAAAATAATGACGGTTTGATGGTTAAACTGCTCGGTTTGGCCGGTGCTAGAAATGTTTATACTGCAGCTAATGTTGAAGACTGCCTATCAGTTATCGAAGAATATAAAAGTGATCTTGACGTCCTTCTTCAAGAGATTGTTGATACCACACGTTTTCAAGAAATGACAGTCGACCTCACCATTACTCCAGGTGAAATCACCATCAATAATGTTCGGAAGATTCTCTTTGCTGGCGGAAAATGGGTGGGAAACTATATCGCCCAAGATTTACCATTGTCAGACTCGCATCGCCGACAACTGATAAACGTTGGTGTCTATGCGCGAAATCAAGGTCATGTAGCCGAGGAAGGGACCAACTGCGGGATTGATTATTTTATTGATGGCGATGACGTAATTGTTACAGAAATTAATGCACGTTGGACTGGTGGCCTATTCCCAGCAGAGTTCCTGCGAAAACTTGATATAAGAGAACCTGCTATTGCTTTTTTTGACCTCGTTCCCATAGATAAAATTGAAACCGTGCAAATTTTCCAGCACAAACATCTCTATAGCATTCAAAAACAAAGACCGTTTCACTATATTCCTATGGGATTTTGTCCCTTCAAGATGGATATCGATGGTGTTACTAGTATATTAACCTGGCAGATTGTTGTTGGGGATTTCAATTCTTTTGTGGACGCATGTAAACACTATTTTCCTGACGGCGGCTTTCCAACAGCCGACTCCATTCGGATGGAGGCTCTAGAGTGAGTTCATTCAATTTGGAGAAAATTAATTTCTTTGATCCAGCTATTCTCGAAAAACCCTATGATCTCTATAAACAGATCCAAAAAGAAGCTCCAGTCTTTAAGCTTCCCGGTACAGAAATTTTTTTAGTGACGCTACACTCAGATGTCCGGAAAATTATCCGTGATCCCGTCACCTATTCAAGCGATTTTGGAGATATGATTAATTGGGAATCCGGCAGGAAGGATGTTCAAGCGGTCTATGCAACCGGATATGAAATGGTTGAAACTCTGCTGACCCAGGATCCACCGCGCCATAAAATCTACCGCAGTTTGGTCAATAAAGTATTTTCAAATCAACGAATCGAGAGTATGCGAGATTCGATTAAGACGATTACCAACGAATTGATTGATGCGTGGATTCATGATGGGCAGGTAGATATCTTAAACCGACTATGTGTGCCGTTGCCGATTTACGTCATAGCTGATCAACTTGGAGTACCCAGAGCAGAACTACCTCTTTTAAAAAAATGGTCGGACGCCGCTGCCAGTCGAGTAGGACAACTCGCCGATGAAGAACAGCAACTCAAAGATGCTAAAAATATCGTAGAGTTTCAACATTACTTTGCTGACATGCTTGATCAGCTGAGAGTTAATCCCAGAGATGACATAATTTCGGACATAGCCAATGCAAAGATCGATGAAGGTCGTTATCTCACCAAGCCTGAAGCATTGGGGATATTACAGCAGATATTAGTAGCAGGGAACGAGACCTCGA
>CAJWMT010000045.1:0-18990 GCA_913044275.1 uncultured Cellvibrionales bacterium | reverse complement strand
ATATATTTTCTAGTATGCTACTCCCACTCAATAGTTGCAGGCGGTTTGCCCGATATATCATAAATGACCCTAGACACCAAAGGTATCTCGTTAATGATGCGATTGGAAACGCGTTCAAGCAGCTCATATGGTAAATGCGCCCATCGGGCGGTCATAAAATCAAGTGTTTCCACTGCTCGCAGAGCTATGACCCATGAAAATCTCCGAGCGTCGCCAACCACGCCAACCGATTTAACAGGCAAGAACACAGCAAATGCTTGACTAGCCTTTTCATACCAATCGAAGTGACTTAGCTCCTCTATAAAAATCGCATCGGCTTCTCGCAAAATGTCGATGTAGTCTTGTTTTACTTCTCCTAAAATACGAACTCCCAAACCGGGACCCGGAAAAGGGTGCCGATAGACCATTTCGCGAGGCAAACCAAGCTCAGTCCCTACCTTTCTAACCTCATCTTTGAACAACTCTCGAAGTGGTTCGACCAATTCTAAATTCATCTCATCAGGAAGGCCTCCGACATTATGATGAGATTTAATAACATGCGCCTTTCCTGTCTTTGATGCAGCCGATTCAATGACATCAGGGTAAATCGTTCCTTGAGCAAGAAATTTTACATTTGCTATCTTTTGAGACTCTTCATCAAAAACCTCAACAAAGGTATTGCCTATCAGCTTTCTCTTTTCTTCAGGGTCAGACACGCCAACAAGATTACAAAGAAACCTCTCCTTTGCTTCGACCCGAATTACTTTGACCCCGAGGTTCTTTGCGAAGGTCTCCATTACCATATCGCCCTCATTTTTGCGCAGCAAACCATTATCAACAAATACGCAAGTTAATTGATCTCCAATGGCTCGATGCAGCATAGCCGCCACCACCGATGAATCGACACCCCCCGACAAACCCAACAGGACGTTATTATTACCTACCTGCCTTTTTATGCGTGCTATCTGATCGTCGATAATCCCTGCAGCTGTCCATAAGGGCTTGCAATTACATATTTCGAGCACGAAATGTCTGAGAATATTCGCCCCTTGCAAGGTGTGAGTTACCTCAGGATGAAATTGGATACCGTATAGCTTTCTTTCTCGATTTTGCATTCCCGCAACTGGACATGAATCAGTTGAAGCCAGCAGTTCAAACCCTCTAGGTAGGGAACAAACTTGATCTCCATGGCTCATCCAAACGTCCAGAAACACGGCACCATTGGCATCTTGATGATCTCTTATGTCACAAAACAGAGGAGACTGACACTCAATACGAACCTTGGCATACCCGAACTCACGAATTTCAGCACTCTGAACCTCACCGCCCAACTGTCCCGCCATGGTTTGCATGCCATAGCAAATACCTAGTACCGGAACGTTAACATCGAACAGTCCATTCGGTGCCTTTGGACCAGCATCAGTATCGGTAACAGATTCAGGACCACCTGAGAGAATTATACCGCTAGGTTCGAATGCCTCCAGTTCTTCAAGTGAAATATCCCAGGGACGGATCTCTGAAAAGACGCCTGCCTCACGAACCCTTCGACCGATCAATTGAGTGTATTGCGAACCAAAATCCAGAATAAGAATCTTGTCGAGTTGGATATCAGTCATTGTTTCAACCCATGGATCAAACGGGCCTTTGATCGGGACCCAAGTCACTTAATTCAAGAGCCACTAACTTCCACTGACGGGATAGTTAGGCGCCTCTTTTGTTATATGAACGTCATGGACATGACTCTCATTCACACCGGCAGAAGTTACTCTAACAAAGTTCGGTTTTGTTCGCATCTGATCGATATCAGTACATCCCGTATAGCCCATGGCTGACTTTAAACCGCCAGTCATCTGATGAATTATATTGCCAACTGGTCCTTTGTACGGAACACGGCCCTCAATACCTTCAGGGACCAATTTTTCCGCACCAGCGTTGCTATCTTGAAAATATCTATCGCTTGAACCTTCTATCTCCGCCATTGCTCCCATGGAGCCCATACCCCTGTATGATTTGTATGAGCGCCCTTGATAGATCTCAATTTCACCGGGCGCCTCTTCAGTGCCAGCAAGAATCGAGCCCATCATTACCGAATGCGCGCCAGCAGCAATAGCTTTGGCCATGTCGCCAGAAAAACGTATGCCTCCATCTGAAATTACCGGTATTCCGGTTCCATTAAGCGCTTTAGCAGTCTCGGAGATAGCAGTTATTTGAGGCACGCCTATGCCTGTAACAACGCGTGTTGTGCAAATCGACCCTGGCCCTATACCCACTTTGATTCCATCTGCACCTGCATCGGCAAGGGCCAACGCTCCCTCGGCGGTGGCAATATTTCCGCCTATTACTTGAATATTGGGAAAATTACTTTTAATCCAACGAACGCGATTGAGTACATTCAAGGAGTGGCCATGGGCAGTATCCACCACCAAGACATCAACATTAGCTCGCACGAGTGCCTCAATACGCTCATCTGCACCCTTTCCAACTCCTACAGAGGCGCCTACCCTGAGGCGACCTTGATCATCCTTGCAAGCGTTCGGGTACTGCTCAGCTTTATCGATGTCAGTTACCGTAATGAGCCCCTTGAGTTCGAAAGCGTCGTCTACCACCAATACCTTTTCGATCCGATGGCGTGCAAATAGAGTGCGCACCTCATCCGGGCTCGCGCCCTCTTTCACAGTAATTAACCGCTCTCTGGGCGTCATTACCGAGGTAACCGGAGCATCCATGTCAGTAGCAAAACGGACATCTCTGCGCGTCACTATTCCAACGAGGTCGCCTTGGTCCAAGATTGGAACACCAGAAATGTTGTTGGCAGATGTAAAGGCATGCAGGTCTCTAAGAGTGGCTTTTGATTCAATAGTAAATGGGTCTTTAACAACGCCACTTTCATATTTTTTAACCGTCCACACCTCGCGGGCCTGCCTCTCAATAGACATACTTTTGTGAACGATCCCTATGCCGCCCTCTTGTGCGATAGCAATCGCTAGGCGAGACTCAGTTACAGTATCCATAGCCGCTGAAAGCAGAGGAACTTGCATACCGATCTCTCGAGTCAATTGGGAAGTTATAGAAACATCTTTAGCAGTCACCTCGGAATAACCGGGTACTAGGAGAACATCGTCAAATGTTAATGCTTCATTGTTAACGCGTAACATGGAGAGAGCCTACCGGAACAGTGATTAACTGTTTTAAACAAGTAAGCACTAGATTATAGGCCAGCAACAGCGCAGCAGTAAACAATTATTTGGTCGGCTAATACGGCTTATAAACAACTGATTTACCAATTATTTCATGATTCTGGAGCGATTTATTTTTTAGACGATCAAGCGCGCGAAACAGATTACTTTTGCGGGTATAAAACTCTATACTTCTTCGATGGATATTACACCGGAAGGCAAAAGAATTTTCAGTGTCGGCCAACTTAATCAGAACGCTAGGGAAATTCTTCAAACCCACCTACCTCTGATTTGGGTGGAGGGTGAGATCTCAAATCTGAGCCAGCCGGCTTCAGGGCATTGTTATCTGACTCTCAAGGACAAAAATGCTCAGGTTAACTGCGCAATGTTTCGCAACAGGAGACATGCTTTGCAATTTGAGCCAGAGAATGGCATGCACGTGATTGTCCGTTGTAAGGTGGATCTCTATTCGGCACAAGGAAAATTTCAGCTAATAATTGAAGAAATGGAAGAAGCTGGGGCTGGCGTCCTTCAGCTACAGTTTGAGAAACTTAAAAACCGACTTAAGGACGAGGGTTTATTTGATCAGAAATCAAAAACACCTATACCGAAATCAATAACTCAGGTTGGCATAATAACGTCCCCTACAGGTGCTGCAATCAAAGATATTCTTTCTGTTTTCAAGAGACGTTTCCCATTAATTGCAATCACCATTTATCCATCTCTAGTCCAAGGCAAGCAAGCCGCACCAAGCATTGTAAATGCCATCCAAATAGCAAACTCCGATAACCGTTGTGATGTTTTAGTCATCAGCAGAGGCGGAGGATCACTTGAGGATCTTTGGCCATTCAATGAGGAAGAGGTCGCGAGGGCTGTCTACAAAAGCCAACTGCCTATTGTCAGTGCTGTGGGTCATGAGGTTGACTTCACTATCGTTGACTTCATTTCGGACCTCCGAGCTGCTACCCCCTCTGCAGCTGCAGAAATTCTGAGTCCTAATAAAAATGAAATTATTGCTAAATATTCAAAAGCATTGAGTTCTCTCAATGAGGCTATGGTAAGAAAGATTCGAACACTTGATCAAAAAGCCGACTTCCTCAGCCAGAGACTGCGTCATCCCAATCAAAAACTGAAGGAACAAGCTCAGACGCTCCAAATCATAAGAAAGAATCTCTCGAACGCAATGTTATCCAATCTAAAACAGAAACAACTGCATACGATCTCCCTCAAAGATCGCCATTTTCGGCAGCATCCAAGTACGACTTTGTCAGCCAATGGCATGACTCTAGTTCAGTCAGTAAAGTTGTTGTGTAAACATATGACATCTCGATTACAACAATCGCAGCAAAGATACAATCGGACCACTCATCTACTCAATACAGTTAGCCCACTGCAAACACTCAGTCGAGGCTACTCAATCGTTAAGGATGTGAGTGGATCGGTTGTGAAATCTGTCGACGACATAGAAGATGGAGATAGATTAAAGGCTCATGTATGCGATGGCGAGATAATGCTTGAAGTCACTGGTACATCAGAAAATTCGTTAGGGTCCGATCAAGGATAAAAAACAGAGGAAGATTTATATCCGGTAAGTAAGTATGTTGAAAAGGAGTGTTCGTTACCAGACTATCCAGTGGGAAAACACTATAACCCTCAATCATGACGCTTGTTATATTTCACCTCTTTTCTGCTCTTGACAGGCCTTCGGTCGGAAGATATTGATCTACTTCCACGATAGGGATTTTTTCCTGTTCGGTATTTGACCCTCACAGGTGTTCCATGCAATTCCAATTCTCGACGATATACCTTCTCCAAATAACGCGTGTAGTGGGAAGGTAAAGCATCCGTCTGGTTGCCATGGATTATAATCACTGGGGGATTTCTTCCGCCTGCATGAGCGTACCGCAATTTTATTCGGCGCCCGTTGGCCATGGGGGGCTGGTGTTCCCCCACAGCACCCTCGAGAATGTTCGTGAGTCGAGCTGCACTAAAGGTTTCATTGGCAGTTGTATAGGCTGCTTTCACTGAGCGATAGAGATCACCAACCCCAGTCCCATGCATTGCAGAAATAAAATGCACATCAGCGAACTCGGCAAATCTCAACCGCCGACGGAGTTCAATTTTAATATGCTCTCGAGCATCCGACTCAAGACCATCCCATTTATTTATGCCGACTACCAAGCCTCGCCCAGCATCAATCACGATGCCTAACAGATGTAAATCCTGTTCAACCAATCCTTCGTGGGCATCTATTAATAAAATCACTACGTTGGAATCTTCAATTGCTTTTAACGTTTTAACAATCGAAAATTTTTCGATCGCAAGTTTAATATTTTTGCGTTTACGAACCCCAGCGGTATCGATGAGAGTGTATTTCGTATTATCCCTTTCATAATCTATATATATGCTGTCTCGGGTGGTACCTGGCTGGTCGTAGACAACCACTCTATCCTCACCTAACAAACGATTCACAAGCGTAGATTTTCCAACATTAGGCCTGCCGACTATTCCAATCTTGATACTATTATCTGACTCTAAAGTAACCTCTGCGCGATCAGAGAAGCCACTCAAGACCTGCTCCATCATCGATTTCACGCCGCGCCCATGAGTCGCCGTAATTGAAAACAGATCGACGAATCCAAGTTGATAGAAATCAGCAGTTGCCTGAACAGGATCTAAGCCATCAATCTTGTTAGCTATAACATATATCTTGCGATTTTTTCGTCGCAATCTATCAGCAATGATATAGTCACCAGGGGTGATACCAGACTTACAATCAACTATAAAAAAAACAGTATCAGCCTCTTCGACGGCGGCAAGGCTTTGATCAGTCATTTCCGCTCCAATCCCACGGTCGTCGTCACTTATGCCGCCTGTGTCTATCACCAAAAAACGCCGATCGAACATTTCCCCGTGACCATACTTTCTATCTCGGGTAAGGCCTGAGTAGTCAGCCACGAGGGCATCCCGACTCCTTGTCAGCCGATTAAAGAGGGTTGATTTGCCTACATTCGGTCTGCCTACAATGGCAATTACAGGAGACATGAAAAAGACCTATGTTTAAAATCGCAATCCATTCAAGGAAGAAACTTCTTTATCTAGGTTCAATCCTATATGCGCTCAAAGATCCATCATTGGCCTGAACAATTAAACGATCGGAGCGATTTAGCATGGGGGCATCGATTCCACTGCCGTCGACTCGAACTCGGCCCATGAAACGACCGTCGTCACTATTCAAGAAGTGTAAATAACCCTCAGCATCAGCCACTGCTACCAGTTCACCAAAGACAGTGGGCGCAGTTACACGGCGCAAAAACAAACCTTCATTCTCCCAAACCGAACGGCCATTGCCTGCTTTGAACGCACGGATAATATCATCTGCTTCGGTAACATAAACTTGAGCCTGCCCATAGGCTGGGGAATCGTGCGAGGAAGTGTCCTGAAACCAAAGGTTTCGTCCTGTTCCACGGGTGATGGCTCCCAACCGCCCCTGATAGCTAACCGCATAAACCACATCATCAATCAAGATTGGGTTACCATCAATATCTACCATCCGCTGTAACTCTGTCCGTCCTTTAGGAAGGGCAATCCGAGTCTCCCAAATGATAGCTCCGTTCTCCGGATTGAATGCAATCAACTTCCCCGAGTCAAATCCCGCCAATACCATGTTGCTGGTAACGAGAGGGCTACTTGTGCCCCGCACCGATAGGATCGGCGCATCGCCATCATGGTGCCAAATTTCATCGCCCGTCTCTGCGTCAAGTGCATATATTTTATCATCAATGGTCTGAACCACAGAAACTTTGCCGTTGCTTTGAGGACTGGTTAACACTTCGGTTTTCATTTGAGAGGTCCAGGCCTCGGATCCATCGCTAGCATCAAGAGCTATGACTTGACCTTCAATGGTTCCAACCATTACTAGATCTCCGCCATAACCTACGCCTCCGGAGATGCTCACCTCAATGTCGACACTCCAAAGCGTCGATCCATCACCTAAAGAAATTGCACTGACTTGTCCGCCATGATTTGCGGCAAATACCGCCTTGTCGCTAGCACTCGGCCTCAAGCTCCTCCAATATTTTTCTTTAGAGCCACCCAAAGACTTTGACCATATCCTTTTAATACGAATTTCTTCAACGAATGACTCTAACTCTGCCGGTTTAATTTCATTTTCATCATCATCACCAAACCAACTACATCCGGATACACCTATTAGGAAAACAAAAAGAAAAGACCTCAAGATTAATCTAATCACAGCTTATCGCTCTCCGATTCAACGTCCCCTGTCGCCGGTTTTTCCGGCAATTCCCGCTTGGCTTCAGCAGTCACCTGCTTAATTTTCATTTCTAACAAGCCATTGAGCATATCATCACCCGACTGATTTGACTGCAGCGCTGCCTTATATGCAGTGTAAGCTGCCGGAGCGTTTCCCTTATCAAACAAGAAATCACCTATTGCCTCTTTGTAAAGAGGTTCAAGCGCACCGGCACTTACCCCCTGAAGCAATCGCAAAGCTTCATCAACATCGCCTCTCGCTGACTCAACACGCGCCAGACGCAGCCTGACGAGTTGTTCATCCACCTCAGAAAGATCCATATCCAACAATCGACTCAACTCGGCTCTCGCACCATCTAGATCGCCCTTATCTATAGCGACTCGCGCCAGAGCCATCGAGGACAACCAAGCATACGAAGACTCGGTATTAGTTTTTTTTAGATTCTCAGCAGCTTGAACGATTTTGTCTCTTGTAAAGCCATCGGTATCATCGCCAAGTTGATCTGGCCACAAATCCAGAATCTCAGAAAATTGCTCCGATGCCAAATGCGCGTTCTGGACGTGTCGATGGTCAACATATTGCCAGCCGAGATATCCGGAAAGCACCAGCACTAAGCCCAACATAGTCTGCTTTCCATACTCAGACCACCAAGCTTTTATTGCCTCTATTCGCTCCTCATCTGTACTGTATTCAGCCACTTAACTTCCTCTATTAAATAAAAATAGGTTGCATAAAATCCATTAGTCTTTTCCGATGCACTTGCTCTTGTTCTCTGTGCTCGCGCAAAAATTTAACACCCACGACATCTTGTGAGCACTCGTCTTCGCCTATTATTAGAGCCAATCGAGCTCCGCTTCTATCGGCTTTTTTTAGTTGTGAACGAAAACCACCTGACCCACAATGCTGCTCCACACGCAGCCCAGGAATTTCTGATCGAAGTTGCTCGGAAATTAAAAACGCTTCCTCTGACACATTTCCAACAGCTACCAAATAAACATCCACGTTCTTTCCAAGCGAATCCGGCAATACGTCCAACGCCTTCACAAGCAGCAACAACCGCTCCATTCCCAAGGCAAGTCCTATCGCAAATCCAGGTTTTCCGCCTATCTGCTCAATCAGATCGTCAAAGCGACCGCCTCCGCAGATAGTCCCTTGCGCACCCACCTTTTTGGTTACCCATTCAAAAACAGTTTTTGAATAATAATCCAGACCTCGCACCAATCTATCATTAATTTCATACTCCACACCAGCGGCAGATAATAAACCACACACACGCTCAAAATGCACGCGAGAAGTATCATCAACAAATTCTGCCAACCGAGGCGCATCGGCCAAAATCTTTTGAGTGTCAATATTTTTGCTGTCAAGAATGCGCATAGGATTTGTGGCCAAGCGACGCTGACTATCATCATCAAGTTGCTCTCTATAATCCTCAAGGTAATCTACCAAAGCAATCCGATAACGAGCGCGATCAGAGGCTTGACCGAGGGAATTGATTTCCAAAGTCATTGCGCCATCAATGCGCAGCCTGCTCCAAAGCCTATCCATCATTATTAGAAGTTCTGCGTCCAGTTCCGGACCCTCAAATCCAAATGCCTCCACGCCAATTTGATGGAATTCTCGCTGACGCCCCTTTTGGGGTCGTTCATGCCGAAACATAGGTCCTTTGTACCATAATCGTTGCGTTTGGTTGTGCAATAGCCCCTGCTGAACGCATGCTCGAACGCAGCCGGCTGTGCCCTCAGGTCTCAGGCTCAAATTATCGCCATTGCGATCATCAAAACTGTACATTTCTTTTTCGACGATGTCTGTTATATTCCCTATAGAGCGTCTAAATAGCTCCGAATGTTCCAATATAGGGAAACGAATTTCCTGAAAAGCATAGGTCGAGAGAACATCAACAATTGTTTTTTCAAGGTACTGCCAGCTAGCTGTCTCTGGAGGACTTATATCGTTCATACCCCGAACGGACCTAATTTTCATCAGTTCACTCCAGTTTTTAAGCCTTTGCTATGATGGCCTCGGCGTCAATAGCGATTTTTTGTTCCTTTACTCTTGCCTTAGCGCGGATTTCTTGCTCTAGCTGATCGACAAGATTATCTTGACTGATTTTATGATTTGGCTTGCCATCGATGTACACAAGATTAGACGGAGTGCCACCGGTTAAACCAAAGTCGGATTCTTTTGCCTCACCCGGCCCATTGACTATGCACCCAATTATTGAAACATCCATTGGCACAGTGATGTCCTCGAGACGAGTCTCTAATTCATTCACTGTCTTTATGACGTCAAAATTCTGCCGCGAGCAACTTGGGCAGGCAATAAAATGTATTCCTTTGTTGCGTAACCTTAAGCTGCGTAACATATCCCATGCGACCCGCACTTCTTCCGCAGGGTCTGCTGCCAATGAGATACGAATTGTATCTCCAATACCTTCCATCAAAAGAGTACCCAGGCCAATGGAGGATTTAACTGTACCCGAGCGTAATCCGCCTGCTTCGGTGATGCCCAGGTGAAGCGGTTGCTCTATCAAATCGGCAAGTTTGCGGTACGCATCCACCGCCATAAAAACATCTGACGCTTTAACACTGACCTTATAATCAGAAAAATTGTACTTTTCTAGCAGATCAACATTCCTCATTGCCGACTCCACCAGTGCTGATGCTGTCGGTTCGCGATATTTTCTAAGGAGATCTTTGCCAAGCGAGCCAGCATTGACACCTATCCTGATAGGTATACTCAGGTCCTGTGCCTTAGAGATAACTTCTCTAAGGCGATCTTCGCGCGTTATATTACCCGGGTTGATTCGGAGGCAATCAACACCCAGATCAGCCACCCGAAGCGCTATCTTATGATCAAAATGAATATCAGCGACTAAGGGCAGGTCAACTCTGTTACGAATTTCTCCAAATGCCTCGGCATCCTCCATGGAAGGAACAGACACTCTCACTATATCTGCGCCGGCTTTTTGGATCGACTGGATTTGTGCGACCGTGGCTTCAACATCTTGTGTGTTTGTGTTGGTCATGCTTTGAACGGAAATCGGGGCATCACCCCCAACGGCAACGGCACCTAACATAATCTGCCGAGACTTTCTGCGCACTATCGGGCTTTTGTTAAACATGATTAATTCTTTTTAAACTCTTGTACTTTACGACGCAGTAACAATGAATGTCGCTCAAAGTTCTTAGGATAATAATGCTTCGGTAGCACCTAACTCAAAATACGAACCGCCTGTTGAGCGGATAGTTTCGCCTTATACCGCGCCTGACGACGAGTCTTATCATTCACTAGCCCAGCTAACTGCCCGCAGGCCGCCGCTATATCATCCCCTCTAGTAGTTCTCACGGTGACAGTGTACCCTTCCCTATGCAGAATGTCCCGAAACCGATTCATTGCAACGTCCGATACGCGGCGGAACTCGGTTCCAGGAAAGGGGTTGAAGGGGATAAGGTTTATTTTGCATGGGAGTTCTCGTAAGACTCTAGATAGTTCAAGAGCGTGGCTAGCCCTATCGTTAACTTGGTCCATCAAGGTGTATTCGACAGTCACTTTACGTCGGCTATCTGGCATTTTACTTAGGTACCGACGCGCACTGTCTATAAATTCATTTATAGAGTATTTTCTATTCAATGGGACTAACTTATTGCGTAGCTCGTCGTTAGGAGCGTGCAGAGAAATGGCCAAAGACACATCAAGTACATCACCTAATTTATCTAAGGCTGGTAGCACCCCTGCAGTGCTGAGCGTTACTCTTCGCTTTGATAGACTATAAGCATGGTCATCCAACATTATACTCATGGCCTCTACCACATTATCAAAATTCATCAAGGGTTCTCCCATCCCCATCATTACGACATTGGTAATCCTGCGTGTTGTAGAAGATGAAAATTGATTAAATGAATCGGCCGCTATCCAAAGCTGGCCAATAATCTCGGATGCAGTAAGATCTCTGTTAAATCCTTGCTTTCCAGTGGCACAAAAAGAGCAATCCAATGCACACCCAATCTGAGAAGAAACACATAATGTTCCCCGACTACCCTCAGGTATAAACACCATTTCAATACAACTGTCATTTTCTACTTGTACCAGCCATTTGCGAGTCCCATCCGAAGAGTTTTCACAGCTGACCACTTCTGGCACAACTATTTCCATGCCTTCCGACAACTTTCCCCGAAGAACTTTAGACAGATTCGTCATTTGGTCAAAGTCACGAACACCCATTTGGTGGATCCATTTGAGAATTTGGGTCGCACGAAACCTTTTTTCGCCCAGCATTTCCATTAGATCTGCTAGACTCGATGCCGACAATCCCATCAGATTGACTTTACCGTTATCCCGGACAGCGTCCTCAGTATTACAAGACACTTTTCCCTTAATGTTCATCGATCGCAAATTTCGTCATCGGAAAAAAAGTAGGCAACCTCTCGCGACGCCGACTCTGGCGAATCGGACCCATGAACCGCATTTGCTTCTATTGAGTCCGCAAAGTCAGCACGAATAGTTCCGGTTTCCGCTTTCTCTGGATCAGTTGCACCCATCAAATCACGGTTAACCGATATCGCATTTTCCCCTGAGAGCACCTGCACAAAGACAGGGCCTGACGTCATGAAAGCAACCAAATCGTTAAAAAATGGGCGCTCACTATGCTCTGCATAGAAACCTTCCGCCTTTTCACGACTAAGTCGTTGCATTCTGCAGGCGACGATCGTCAATCCGGCCGACTCAAACCTTTCTAAAATCTGGCCAACAACATTTTTTGCTACGGCGTTAGGCTTTATAATCGAAAGTGTCATCTCATTTGCCATAAAAAATCTCCCAAACAAATCATCATTATCTTTTGAAGCGCCGGAGTCTAACCATTAATGTTTATCCCTACAACCGGTTTGAACTGTTTGGCCAAGATCCGATCCAACAATTCGACGTATGCTGCAGACTGACTTAGGGCTAGTCAATATTTCCGCCTAAAGTTCATGTGAAAAACAACATCCGGAGAGGTACCCACATCAATGTCTTCTGTAACCGCGATATCCAATTCGTACCCATCAGAGAAATGTAACGTACCCCCCATACTTAGAGCAATGGAATGACCAAGGGCCCTGACGGAACTCCCACCAAAAATCGAGGTTCTGGCATCAAGTTGAAGTTTGAATTCTATCAGTTCACTGTACCTCCAACCCATTCCGTATGATGCAGTCGCATATTCGTCATTCCGTATTTTAGCCAGAAGCCCATTACTTCCGCCAATCGAAACTGCTGATAATGATAAGTAATGAGAGACATTGGAACAAAGCTTCTTTGATGCCGAGGTCCAGATTGCCAGATCATTAGTGCCCGAGCCTGTAAGGTCGAGGATTTTTCCAGAAGAAAATTTCATCTTTAACCCAATATTTAAACTGTCTTCCCAGTCACTCGATAACTCGCGTACTAATGCTATCGACACATCCCCCATTCCTGACTGAACATCATTGATAACCAGTGGCTCCATCCCCCTGCGAAGATATGAGATTGCAAAGGCATTTTTTTCTCGACCTCTCCTAGGCCCAGATGGGAACCCTAGTGTGTTATGAAAGTCCTCAATAAATCCATCGAGAGATCCTCCACCATGGCGAATATAAGGCACTTCGAAGAGAATGTTCCAATTGTTGGTGATTGCATATTCGAGCAGCATGACGTGTCTCGTCGTTTCAACGTCTATCAATAAACGCTCCGAGCCAGTGGTTGCCATGTGCAGGGTATTGCTGAGTTCAGATGTCACTTGCCAGCTAAATTGCCCTTGATTAATGTCAGCGGGCGATGTCACCCTTGGAGCACCGAAGTTCATAGTCAGCGGATTCATATCCCCATAGTTAAGGGGAATATAAGCTGGTTCAGCCCGAAGAATGGTGGGCAATAACCCAAGCATAAAAGCTATATGCTTTGAAACGCATCTCGAGCTGAGTACACGCCAAGTCGACAAAATGAGAGAGTATGAGTTTGCTTCCACGTATTTCATATAAGAAAACTAATTCCAGTCTTAGACATTTTATTGCAGCTTCACTAGCACCTTGCATTGTTTTTCCGGGGAACGCAATCGCTCAAAAATTCGCGGCAGATCATTTAAACTTATCACGTCAGTAACCATTCTGCTTGGCGCAATATCTTGGTTGAGCAAAGCATTCAGAGACTTGACAAAATCAGATTTGTCGTACCCCAAAACCCATTTAATACACAACTCCTTTAGAATCGCGTCTAAAGGTTCTATTTCATCAGTTTTATCGCAAACACCCACACCAACGATCAGCCCCTTGGGGGGAGCTCGTTTAATACATTGCTGCAAGATACCCGGAGCGCCAACACACTCAAACTGGATATCGGGTGCGCTCCCGGCGATCTCATAGAACTGCGCCGTTACATCCCCGTTAGCATCTAAACAAGGTCCAAAATTAAAATCCTGAATTATCGACATTCTTTCTGAAATACACTCGGCCAAGAGAACTTGTTCTGCCCCAAGCTGACGACACCAGAGCGCACACGCTAGTCCTATAGGTCCGCCCCCGATTACTAAAACTCTCATACCAGCCACATTCCCTGCCTTATTAACTGCATTTAATCCAACCGACATTGGTTCGACTAACACTGCCTCTCGGTCCTCAAGCTCATCTGGAATTTTTAGGGAAAGCTCAGGACTAACTTTTATATACTCACCAAAGCCGCCGGGGTTTTTACCGAATCCGATAAATTCATCCCCAATATAAGGCAGGGAGACTATGCGATCTCCAATACTATATTCGCCACCTTGAACAGCGCTTCCGAGCTCCGCGATTCTCCCGCAAAATTCATGGCCCAGAATTGTATCAGGCGGGACCAAAAATGGACCCTCCCGTGTTGCATGAATATCTGTGCCGCAAATTCCGCAATATGAGACTCGCATAAGCATTTCGGAGGCAGCGATCTGAGGTATAGGCTTGTCTACCACTCTTAATGGCTCACCGGGACTTGAAAAAACTGCTGCTCTCATATATTTCATAAGTTACCATCACCGGTTTCCATACCTACCTCCCGCATTTTCAATAATAGAGATTTAACGCCATTTCATAATTATTTGGCCTTGGGCAATCCTAGCTTTTTTGAAGCTTCCATTCTAAAAAAATGATACCAGTTATTAGCTTTTTTTTTCTTACAATTTAGCGGTACAATTTAACTTTTTTGGCGAATTAGCACTGTTTTTTAGTGCCTAGATACAAACTGGCTTAGGGTAAACAAATGTTGGATTTTGAACCGATCCTGTCCCAAGCACTTCTGAGAAAAGGTGAACATGGTCTTGAATCCTGGATAACAGAATCTCTTAGCGATGAAAAATTCAAACAGACACCAAATAACCGTATTTTGGCAACCATGACCAAATGTATTTTTCAGGCAGGTTTTGTATGGCGAGTTATTGAAGAAAAGTGGCCCGCATTCGAGAAAACTTTTTTCAATTTTGAACCTCAAAGTATGGTACTACTCAGTCCAGAGCAGTTGGACCGAATTTCAGCCGATAAGAGTATAGTTCGAAATCGTCAGAAGGTTTTGAGTGTTCCTCAGAACGCCGCCTACATTCTAGAGGTTAGTGCCGAATATGAGAGCTTTGCACATTTCGCTGCCCAATGGCCGGACACTGATTTTATTGGATTATGCATGCACATGAAAAAGTTTGGCTGCAGATTGGGTGGCCTTAGTGGACCTCGGATACTCAGAAAAATCGGAAAAGACAGTTTTATGCTTACCAAAGATGTGGTCTCGGCACTCAAAACCGCTGGCCTTGAAATTGCTGACCACCCTACCAGCAAGTCAGATTTGGTCAAGATACAGAATTCTTTTAACCAATGGCGAGAAAATACTGGCTATTCTCTAACCCAGCTCAGCAAAATATGCGCTTGCTCAAACGGTAAAAATTTTAGTGCACCAGTGTAGAATTGTTAAATTAATTAAAACTTGTAAGGAACATTATGACTATTCGAAAAGGCGGCTGCCTGTGCGGCCAAGTAAGGTACGTTTTTCACGCTGGTCAACTCGACGCCGTTAGCTGTTATTGCAGAGATTGCCAACGCGTTACGGGCAGTCCACTAACGACGGTAGTGCCTGTCACTGCTGACACCCTAGAGATCGAGGGACTTACAAACACTTATAGCAATAAGAGTGCTTCTAACCGCAATGTTACTCGACACTTCTGTCCCAGTTGCGGTTCGCAATTGTTTACTGAAGCGGATATGGTGCCAAGCGTAAAGTTTGTCAAGTGTTCTACGTTAGACGAGCCGTCAGAAGCAGTTACAACAGCGAATTTCTGGGTGTCGTCTGCCGCCAGCTGGGCGCCAATTGACAGAAATATAGCATGTTTTGATGAGAATCCTGCGGGTTAATAGTGTTAGCAGGCCTAATCTTTCTCTTCAAGCCATGCCATTTGTATTGCCTCTAGAATCTTTTCGCCGCAACGTCCTGCATCATCATTGAAGTTATCTAGCTCAAGGACCCATTGACGCAGATCCACAAAATTTACATACCGCGGATCAACGTCTGGGTAGGTCTCGCATAATTCTATAGCAATATCATTAATGTCGGTCCAAATCATTCTAGCTTCACCCCCACCCCGTCAGTGACGTTCAGATACCATATTTATGGTATATCTCGGGATCTCAATAACTAAATCTTCATCTTCGATGATAACCTGACAACTTAGCCGAGAATCCGGATCAACCCCCCACGCTTTATCGAGATAATCATCTTCCAATTCATCGGGTTCAGAAAGGGTATCATAACCCTCCCTGACATGAACGTGACACGTAGTACAAGCACAGGACATCTCGCAGGCATGCTCTATGCGCAACCCAGAACGCAAAGCCGCTTCGCAAACTGTCTCGCCCTTGTTACCCTCAACTACTGCACCCTCTGGACAGATATCATGATGTGGCATAAAAACAACTTTTGGCATGTTTTATATCACTCCATTTCATCAAGATCTCGCCCCACTAGGGCGGATTTGATACTCGCATTCATTCGCTTGGCTGCAAAAAACTCACTGGCTTCACCGACTTCTTTTATTTTCTCAGAAAGGGGGCGATGATCGGTGCAACTCGCTCGAATGTCCTTTAACTCAAACATTAACGCTCTGAGCTTCTCAACCTCAGAGGTGTCTAGGAGATCAGAGTCATGTCTCAACGCAGAACCCAAATCTTCTATCATTCGATCTGCATCAACCTGTTGTTCTCGCAGTGCGCGAGCAGCTACATCTGCTCGGCTATTCTTTTGCGAATCTTTCAGCATTTCTGTGATATCTGACTCTGCAAGACCATAAGAGGGCTTGACCTCGATGCTCGCCTCAACAGCACTGACCATCTCGCGCGCGCTTACGCTGAGCAACCCATCAGCATCAACTTGATAGGTTACTCGAATCTTAGCAGCTCCAGCAGTCATTGATGGAATATCTTTAAGGGTGAAACGAGCCAATGACCTGCAGTCATTGGAAAGTTCTCGCTCACCTTGCACTACATGGATTACCATCGCTGTTTGGCCGTCTTTAAAGGTTGTAAAGTCCTGCGCTCGCGACACGGGAATAGTAGTGTTTCTATGGATTATCTTTTCCGCTAATCCCCCCATGGTCTCAATACCAAGAGACAGAGGAAGCACATCGAGCAATAGCAAATTATCGGTCGACTGATTACCCACTAAAATTTCTGCCTGCAAAGCTGCTCCAAGCGCTACCACATGATCCGGATTTATCGCAGAAAGCGCTTGCCGACCAAAAAATTCGGAAACATCATGCTGAACAATCGGCATTCTAGTGGGACCACCAACCAAAACAACATCATTTACCTCATCCGATTTAAGCCCTGCATCCCGCAAAGTTCGCCTACATGACCTAAGTGTTTTTTCCATCAGTGGCTTAATTAGCTTCTCCATAGCTTCACGAGTTAACCTTCCAGACCAACCAAAGAAAGAAATAGTTACCACGTCGAGTTTTGTGAGGGCTACTTTTGCCTCACAAGCCACCTCTATCAATTCCCGTCTTTGATGCGCGTCTAACGCCTTGTCTATTTGAAGCTCCTCTAGGATCCAGTCCGCAATTAAAATATCAAAATCGTCTCCGCCCAGAGCTGAATCTCCCCCGGTGGCAAGCACTTGAAATACTCCCCGAGATAGCTTTAATATGGATATATCAAACGTTCCTCCCCCAAGATCATAGACTGCAATTATACCCTCGTCAGTTTTCTCGAGCCCGTAGGCAAGAGCTGCCGCAGTGGGCTCATTGAGGAGCCTGAGAACTCTTATCCCCGCAAGCGACGCAGCATCCTTGGTTGCTTGGCGTTGTGCATCGTCAAAATAAGCGGGCACGGTGATCACTGCCCCATCAAGTTGGCTCCCCAGTGCTTTCTCCGCGCGCATTGCCATGGCGCCTAGAATCTCTGCAGACGCTTGAATTGGGCTTACCAAGCCGATTCGGGTTTTGATCAGCGGCATACCACCATCATGTTTGTCAAAATCATATGGCAGGTGCAACCCGAGGCCATCAAGGTCATTCATGTCGCGACCGAGCATGCGTTTGGTTGAAATCAGCGTATTCAGAGGATCGCTAACTGACCTCTGTCGCGCAGAATCGCCCGTGAAGACAATACCATTCTCGCCATAGTTTACTATCGAGGGTACCAAAGTCTTGCCTTGCTCATCACTCAGAACCTCAGGCCCACTGCTTCGCATAGCAGCTACTAGTGAATTTGTTGTACCCAGATCAATTCCGACTGCTTGTCTGCGTTCATGGGGTTCGGGCGCCTGCCCCGGTTCCGAAATCTGTATTAAAGCCACTAACGAACCTTTTGAGTCATTTTTCAGCCAATCAATTTGTCATCAAGCAACTCGACTTGAAGTAGCAGCTTGACAAAGAACTGCATCTTTACCACCGAATTCATTGCTTCACCGTAATTCCCGGCTGTGAAGCTCTCTTCAAAATCAACCTGCAACTCTTCGTATCGTTTGTCCAGGCGCTTCTCTAGATCATTAAGTGCCTCAAATGGTGCTTCAAGTTGCTCAATATCAGCGAGTTCTTCGCGAAGAGCAATTTGCTGTGTCAAAAACTCAATATCACTGGTGGTTTGATTTTCATGATCAATCTCGATGCCTTGCAACTTCAACAAATATTGAGCTCGTTTAAGCGGTGAAATTAGGGTTGCATAAGCATCGTTTATAAAGGCAGCTGTCTGCGCCGCTAGCCTCTTTTCTGCATCGACATTGGTCACAAAGCGATCCGGATGAAATTGCTTCTGAAGTTGTTTGTATCGAGTTTCTATGAGATCTCTGTCGATATGCCACGAGATCGGGATAGAAAATAACTCAAAGAAAGACCGCTCACCAATGATTGCGGACATCATCGTTCCCATCTAGACGTGAAAACTTTCTCCACAACCACATTCATCCTTAACGTTTGGGTTTCGAAATTCAAACCCTTCCGTAAAATCAGCCTTCACATAATCCAGCTCGGTTCCATCCAAATAGATCATGCTCTTGGGGTCAACAAGAACTTTGAACCTATCAAACTCAAAAACTTCA
>CAJWMT010000044.1:0-19178 GCA_913044275.1 uncultured Cellvibrionales bacterium | reverse complement strand
GAGCTCATAACCGGATTTGAACCGGTGACCTCTTCCTTACCAAGAAGGATTGAAACAGCAAGTCATGGTATAACGAATTTGGTAATAGTCAATGTCGAAATTAACGACGATTCATGTTTGTGAGAAAATAATGATAGATTGCAAAATGCAGCTTATCATTTTAATGAGAGAGGCTTCAAAAAAAGCACTTTTTGTTGCAAAAATTAAGTTTTATGACGATTTTTTTTATATAGCCGCCTAATATCCGGTATACTCGCGCGCGTCGAATTTAAAGCTTTTAAACTTTGAGCATAACCACATGACTGACTTATCAAATTATAGAAATATTGGCATTTTCGCGCATGTTGATGCCGGAAAGACAACCACTACCGAGAGGATCTTGAAACTAACGGGTAAAATACATAAAACTGGCGAAGTACATGATGGTGCCGCTACTACTGATTTTATGGAACAAGAACAAGAACGTGGCATTACTATCCAATCAGCTGCCACAACCTGTTACTGGCATGAGCATCGACTCAATATTATTGATACTCCGGGTCACGTCGATTTCACCATCGAAGTCTATAGATCCCTAAAAGTTCTAGATGGCGGTGTCGGCGTCTTTTGTGGCTCTGGAGGGGTGGAACCGCAATCAGAAACCAATTGGCGTTATGCTAATGATTCAGGCGTTGCACGAATTATCTTTGTAAACAAACTAGATCGAATTGGTGCCGATTTTTATAGCGTCGTCAATCAAGTCAAAACCGTTCTCGGTGCTAAGCCTGTCGTAATGTGCCTCCCTATAGGCATAGAAGACCAGTTTGTTGGCGTGGTAGATCTTTTAACACGTCAAGCTTATGTTTGGGACGACACCGGTTTGCCTGAAAATTATCAGATCGTAGATATTCCAGGTGAAATGACAGATATTGTTGAAAAATATCGAGAAGAGCTCATCGAGACTGCTGTGGAACAAGATGACGACGTCATGATGGCATATATGGAAGGAGAAGAGGTTACCATAGATGAAATCAAAAATTGTATTCGTAAAGGCACCATATCGCTCGATTTTTTCCCAACTTACTGCGGCTCAGCGTTCAAAAATAAAGGGGTTCAATTGGTTCTTGATGCCGTTGTGGACTATCTGCCCAACCCTAAAGAAGTTGATCCTCAACCACTGACTGATGATACAGGAAGTGAGACTGGTGAATACGCAATAGTCGCTCCTGAAGAATCATTCAAAGCGCTAGCATTTAAAATCATGGATGACCGATTTGGGGCGCTTACTTTTATCAGGATTTATTCGGGAATCCTTCGGAGGGGTGACACGATCTTAAACTCGTATACAGGGAAAACAGAACGTATCGGCAGAATGGTCGAAATGCATGCTGACGATCGTAACGAGCTCGAGCAAGCCAAAGCGGGAGACATTATTGCAATTATTGGCATGAAGAATGTGCAAACAGGTCACACCCTTTGTGATCCCAAACATCCAGTGAACCTGGAATCCATGGTGTTTCCCGATCCAGTCATTTCTATCGCCGTTAAGCCGAAGGATAAGGGTGGTTCGGAAAAAATGGGTATAGCAATCGGAAAAATGGTAGCCGAAGACCCCTCTTTTCATGTTGAAACGGATCAGGATTCAGGAGAAACCATCCTCAAGGGAATGGGAGAATTGCATTTAGACGTGAAGGTTGACATTCTTCATCGCACCTATGGAGTAGATCTGTTAGTCGGCGAACCTCAGGTAGCTTATAGGGAAACAATAACGGCGCCGGTGGATGACAGTTATACTCACAAGAAGCAAACAGGAGGAGCGGGGCAGTTTGGCAAGATTGATTTTAGGATCAAACCGGGCGAGCCCGGAAGCGGGTTTGCCTTCAGTTCGACTGTAGTTGGGGGGAATATTCCTAAAGAATTCTTCCCTGCGATCGAAAAGGGCTTTAAAAGCATGATGATGGAAGGACCGCTTGCTGGATATCCTGTGCTCGATGTTGAAATAGAGATCTATGACGGTGCTTATCATGCTGTCGACTCATCTGCTGTGGCCTTCGAACTAGCTGCAAAAGCTGCATACAGGCAAACAATGCCAAAAGCTGGCCCTCAGCTTATTGAACCGATTATGAAAGTGGACGTGTTCACGCCTGAAGATCATGTGGGCGACGTCATTGGAGACCTAAATCGCCGGCGGGGCATGATTAAAGATCAAGAAGCGGGCAAGACAGGTGTAAGAATTAAGGCTGAGGTGCCGCTATCCGAGATGTTTGGATATATCGGTCACTTACGCACAATGACCTCAGGTCGCGGCCAATTCTCTATGGAATTTTCTCACTACTTACCGTGCCCACAAAACATCTCCGTGGAAATCATCGCTGCTTCAAAGGAGAGAGATGCTAATAAGTGAATCCTTTCGAAATCTTAGGCACCTAGGTTCTTTGCGACCATGCTATCGGTGACAGTCTTGGGGGCCTCAGAGTACTTTTCAAATTCCATTGTGAAAGTAGCCCTGCCCTGAGTGGCCGACCTCAGGTCAGTGGCATAACCGAACATTTCCGCTAGAGGAACTTGAGCATTAACTATTTTTCCATGCGATCTATCAGCCATTCCAAGTATGATTCCGCGGCGACGATTTAGGTCTCCCACTACATCACCCATATTTTCTTCAGGAGTTACTATCTCAACTTTCATTACCGGTTCAAGAAGAATTGCCCCGCCATTTTCTGATAACTTTTTTGTTGCATGCGAAGCTGCAATCTTGAAGGCCATCTCGGACGAATCTACATCGTGGAAAGAACCGTCGAATAACGTTGCCTTAACGCCCAAAAGAGGATATCCAGCCAAAATGCCGTTTCGCATTTGTTCTTCTATACCCTTAGATACCGCAGGGATATACTCTTTTGGTACTGCCCCACCAACTATCTCATTTTCAAACTCAAGACCTACTTGGAATGAGCCTTCGATCGGTTCAAATCTAATCCATACATGTCCATATTGACCCCGGCCACCTGACTGACGAACAAACTTACCCTCGATTTCACACCTCTTGCTTATAGCCTCACGATAAGCCACCTGAGGTTTACCAATATTTGCTTCTACTCCAAATTCTCTCCTCATCCGTTCCACCAAAATATCAAGATGCAACTCACCCATACCAGATATTATTGTCTGGCCACTTTCTTCGTCAGTATGAACCTGAAAGGATGGATCTTCTTGCGCCAATTTTCCTAGAGCTACCCCCATGCTCTCTTGATCGGACTTGGATCGTGGTTCAACCGCAACCGAGATTACCGGATCAGGGAAACTCATTCGCTCAAGAATGATCGCGTCCTTTTCAGAGCAGAGGGTATCTCCGGTAGTAACGTCTTTAAGACCGATGGCAGCAGCGATATCTCCCGCTAAAACTTCCTTAATTTCTTCACGACTGTTTGAATGCATCTGGACCATTCGACCAACTCGCTCACGCTTCATCTTCACGGAATTGTAAACCGCAGTTCCGCTCTGAAGAGTGCCCGAATAAACTCTGATGAACGTAAGTGAGCCTACGTAAGGATCCGTGGCAATTTTGAATGCTAAAGCGGAAAATGGAGCATCATCATCTGCATGCCGCGTCGCTTTCAATCCGTTCTTCACTTCACCCTCAATGGCTTTAACCTCCGTAGGCGAGGGAAGATATTGAATCACGGCATCTAACAAGGCTTGCACGCCTTTATTTTTAAAAGCAGAGCCTCCTATAACAGGAACAATCTCATTCGCCAGAACTCTTTGGCGGAGTCCGGCCACTATTTCCTCTTCCTGCAATGGCTGCTCTTCGAGGTATTTTTCCATCAGTTCCTCGGTTGCCTCTGCAGCGCTTTCTATTATATATTCACGCATCTGTGAACACTGCTCTTCTAGCTCACCGGGAATATCTCCGTAAACAAAACTCATACCTTGATCGTTTTCGTCCCAATAAATTGCTTTCATCTTTATTAGGTCGACCACGCCTTGGAAATTTTCTTCGGAACCAATGGTCATTTGGAGAGGCACTGGCGCAGCACCTAGACGTTCTTCCAATTGTTTGACTACTTTCAAAAAGTCTGCGCCGGCCCTGTCCATCTTGTTTACAAAAACCATACGCGGCACTTCATACTTCTCCGATTGCCTCCATACCGTTTCGGTTTGAGGCTGCACGCCAGACGCAGCGCATAGCACTACGATTGCCGCATCCAACACTCTAAGAGAACGCTCAACCTCAATTGTAAAATCAACGTGGCCAGGTGTGTCGATTATATTGATGCGATGATTTGGAAATTGCGCATCCATTCCACGCCAAAAACAGGTCGTGGCCGCCGAAGTTATGGTAATCCCTCTCTCCTGCTCTTGCTCCATCCAATCCATTGTCGCGGCACCATCATGCACTTCACCAATTTTATGCGACAAACCAGTATAGTAGAGAATCCGCTCTGTTGTGGTAGTCTTTCCCGCATCCACATGGGCACAGATTCCAATATTTCGATAACGGTTTATAAATGTGGAACGGGGCACGAATTTTCCTCTCTGAACAGCGCACGGCAAACGTCTAGACGGTTATACTAGATGATAGGTTAATTGGGGATAACAACTCAGAAACGGAAGTGAGAGAATGCCTTGTTTGCCTCGGCCATGCGGTGCACATCTTCGCGCTTTTTTACCGCACCACCCTTTCCCTGAACCGCGTCGATTAGTTCGCCTGCCAGCCGCAGCGGCATAGATTTTTCTCCTCTACCCCGAGCATAGTCAACTAGCCAGCGCATGGCCAAGGCTGTGCGCCTTGAGGGCCTCACCTCCACAGGCACTTGATATGTCGCCCCCCCTACTCTCCTAGATTTTACCTCTACCATGGGGGCAATGTTATCCAAAGCTTCTTCGAAAATTTCCAGCGGATCTCTCTTCAAACGATCTTCAACTACTGACATAGCACCATAAACAATTCGCTCAGCAACCGATTTTTTGCCGCTTATCATCACATGGTTCATGAACTTAGCAAGCATGATGTTACCGAACTTTGGATCCGGAAGAATTTCTCGCTTTGCTATCACTCTCCTTCTTGGCATGATGCTTCCTTTTTTACTGATTAATCTGACATACTCCGGGTCCAGCCATTCTCTCGAGCAAAAATTATGACGAACCAATGTAAAGCTAGTTAAAAATTAATTCTTGGGCCGCTTTGTCCCATACTTTGACCGACGCTGCGTTCGACCAGTCACTCCAGCTGTATCTAAAGCTCCTCGAACTGTATGATAGCGCACTCCAGGCAGGTCCTTGACTCGCCCACCTCGGATGAGCACAACACTATGTTCCTGCAAATTATGGCCCTCGCCTCCAATGTATGAGGTTACCTCATACCCACTGGTCAGACGAACTCTACAAACTTTTCGCAAGGCTGAATTAGGCTTTTTGGGGGTGGTAGTATAAACCCTAGTACACACTCCCCTTCGTTGCGGGCATGCCTGCAAGGCAGGAACATCGCTCTTGCTTTCCCTACGCTTTCTCGGCTTACGCACTAACTGATTAATTGTCGCCATACAAATTGCTCTCTCATCTCGTAATTAATTGCGCACCTGCGCTTCTGCCCCTTTATTAACTACTCCAAAATAGTCACCCCAATGCGGAGCGTGATTCTAAAGACCACGACTAAATGAGTCAATAGGACTCAAGAACCAAATTTAAGCCATCAAGGCAGATTTTCGGCCCTAATCCTCAACAGTGTCCATCCTAAATGCCTCCATCAAGGCCGCTTCCACATCAGCTGCACTCTTAGCAGACTCATCTTTTGCAGCTCGATCTATACGTCTCTGTTTGTGATAAGCCAAGCCAGTACCTGCAGGAATTAAGCGGCCTACAACAACATTCTCTTTTAGGCCTCTTAAGGAATCAGCCTTGCCCGTCACAGCAGCTTCAGTTAACACCCTAGTGGTTTCCTGAAAAGAAGCGGCCGAGATGAAACTCTCCGTTGCCAGAGAGGCCTTGGTTATACCAAGGAGTTGTCGTTCATATTTTGCTGGCTGAAGGCCTTCTTCTCTTAGCTTTTCATTCTCATCGGTCAAATCCCGGTATTCTACCTGCTCACCCCGAATTCTGGCTGAATCTCCGACTTCAGTAACTTCCACCTTACGCAGCATTTGGCGAGTAATTACTTCTATATGTTTATCGTTAATTTTAACTCCTTGAAGTCGATATACCTCCTGAATCTCATTAACAATATAACGAGCTAATTCACTGACCCCTTTAAGTCTCAAAATATCATGCGGAGTAAGTGGGCCATCCGAAATTACTTCACCTTTTTCTACATGCTCTCCTTCAAAAACTCCAAGTTGCCGCCATTTTGGTATTAATTCTTCATATTGGAGCTTACCATTTGATAATGGCTTCCCATCTTCAGGAGTTATAACCAAGCGCAATTTCCCTTTGGTTTCTTTACCTAAAGTTACAGTGCCGCTAATTTCTGCCAGAATGGCAGGGTCTTTGGGCTTTCTGGCTTCAAAAAGATCAGCCACCCTAGGGAGCCCCCCAGTTATATCTTTTGTACCACCACTCTCCTGTGGAATACGGGCGACGATCTGACCAACATCTATAACTTCGCCATCAACAACACTTATACTTGCATTGGCTGGCAAGGGGTAATGAGCTGGTACTGAAGAGTTGGGAAATATTAGTTGCTTTCCGTCCTTATCAGTCAGAGATATAATTGGTTTCAGGTCCTTGCCTGCCGCGGGCCGCTCATTCGGATCTATGATTGAAATACTGGTAAGCCCAGTAATTTCATCCGTCTGTTGCCGCGTGCTCAAACCTTCCTCCATGCCCGAGAAAGCAACCACTCCTGAAACCTCTGTGACAATAGGGAGGGTATGAGGGTCCCAGCTCGCTATCACATCTCCTGCAGATACCGAGGATTGGTCCTCCACATTTATAACGGCGCCATAAGGCAATTTATAGCTTTCTCGGACTCTTCCATTAACATCTGCAATTGCCAAAGAGCCAGATCGCGAAACTGCCACTAGATGCCCATCTTTATTTTGCACTGTCTTAACATTTTGAAGGCGCACAGCACCGCTTTGCTTTACTTTTACAGAATCAACCGCTGAAGCTCTAGAAGCAGCACCTCCGATATGGAAAGTACGCATCGTCAACTGCGTTCCGGGCTCTCCTATCGATTGGGCTGCTATGACTCCTACAGATTCACCTTGGTTGACTAGGTGGCCTCTGGCCAAATCGCGACCGTAACACATTGCGCAGATACCATGACGCACCTCACACGTGATTGGAGAACGAGCTTTAACCTCATCTACACCTAATGATTCAATACGTTTAACCCATTGCTCATCAATCATAGTGCCGGAAGGAACCAATATCTCATTACTCTCCGGCTTTTTAACGTCAACTGCTACAACTCGACCCAGAATACGGTCACCCAATGATTCGATTATATCGCCACCTTCTATAACGGGAGTCATAAGCAGTCCAGACTCAGTTCCACAGTCTGTCTCAGTAACGACAACGTCTTGAGCAACATCTACAAGTCTGCGTGTTAAATAACCGGAGTTAGCTGTTTTCAGAGCGGTATCAGCAAGTCCTTTTCTAGCTCCGTGCGTCGATATAAAATATTGCAACACATTAAGACCTTCACGAAAATTTGCCGTTATCGGAGTTTCAATAATAGAACCGTCGGGTCGAGCCATAAGTCCCCGCATTCCTGCAAGTTGCCTGATCTGAGCAGGCGAGCCACGGGCACCCGAGTCGGCCATAATATATACAGAGTTAAAAGAATCTTGTTCCTCCTGATTTCCATCTTTGTTTACTATGACCTCGCTACTTATTCCTTGCATCATTGATTTCGCCACACGATCATTGGCTTGCGACCAAATATCAATGACCTTATTATACTTTTCTCCCTGAGTTACCAGCCCTGAGGCAAATTGAGCCTCAATCTCTCTCACTTGTTCGTCTGCTGAACCAATAATATCTTGTTTGTCTTGGGGAATAACGAAATCATCCACCCCAATCGATGCCCCTGACTTAGTTGAGAAATCAAATCCGGTGTACATCAACTGATCGGCAAATATAACCGTATCCTTCAAGCCGACTCGCCTGTAACACTCGTTTATTACTTTCGAGATCGCTCTTTTAACCATTGGCTTATTCACCAAACTAAAAGGTACGCCTTGAGGGACAATTTCCCAAAGAAGAGCTCTTCCAACCGTTGTATCCAAAATGTCAGAGTTTTCGATCCGCTCTCCAGTCTCTTCGTCGACTAATACTTCAGCCACTCGCAGCTTTATGCGGGCTTGAAGATCCACCGATTTTGAGTAGTAAGCGCGCGAGACCTCCCGAACATCCATGAATACCATCCCTTCACCGACTGCGTTAACTCTGTCTCGGGTCATATAGTAAAGTCCGAGGACCACATCCTGAGAGGGAACAATAATCGGTTCTCCGGACGCTGGTGAAAGGATATTATTTGTTGACATCATGAGGGCTCGAGCTTCCATTTGAGCCTCTATAGTGAGAGGGACATGCACGGCCATTTGATCCCCATCAAAGTCTGCGTTGTAAGCTGCGCAAACCAATGGATGCAAGTTGATAGCCTTACCTTCGATCAGAACAGGCTCAAAAGCCTGGATTCCAAGCCTATGAAGAGTGGGCGCTCGATTTAGCAGAACCGGATGTTCCCGAATCACTTCATCCAGTATGTCCCAAACAACCGATTCTTCTCTTTCAACCATTTTTTTTGCCGCTTTAATCGTTGTTGCTAACCCTCGCAACTCAAGCTTGCTGAAGATAAATGGTTTGAAAAGTTCAAGTGCCATCCTTTTTGGCAACCCGCACTGATGGAGACGAAGTGTAGGACCAACTACAATAACAGAACGACCGGAATAATCTACTCGTTTGCCCAGCAGGTTCTGCCTAAATCGTCCTTGTTTGCCTTTAATCATGTCTGCAAGAGATTTCAAAGGCCTTTTATTGGAACCAGTGATAGCTCGCCCTCGACGACCATTGTCGAGGAGCGCATCTACCGATTCCTGCAACATGCGCTTTTCATTCCTTACTATGATGTCAGGGGCGTTTAATTCCAATAAGCGTTTTAGTCGGTTGTTGCGGTTAATGACTCGCCTATACAAATCATTTAAATCTGAAGTCGCAAATCGACCACCATCTAATGGAACCAAAGGACGAAGATCAGGGGGCAATACGGGGAGCGACTTTAGAATCATCCATTCGGGATTGTTTCCCGAGCCATGAAAGGCTTCAAGCAATTTAAGACGTTTGGAAACTTTCTTTATCTTTGTCTCGGACCTAGTGTTGGGGATTTCTTCACGAATAGTCGAAATTTCGCCGTCTAAATCAATTTCTCGTAGGAGCATCTGAATCGCTTCCGCTCCCATCATCGCAACAAACTCATCCCCATACTCTTCAACGGACTCATAATACTCTTCATCTGTGAGCAATTGTCCTTTTTCCAAAGTCGTAAGGCCTGGTTCAGTGACAACAAATGATTCGAAGTACAAAACTCTTTCTATCTCGCGCAGAGTCATGTCGAGCATTAGACCTATGCGCGAGGGCAATGATTTAAGAAACCAAATATGAGCAACGGGGCATGCAAGTTCTATGTGGCCCATTCGTTCTCGGCGTACCTTAGTGAGGGTCACCTCAACACCACATTTTTCGCAAACAATACCGCGATGTTTCATGCGCTTATACTTACCGCATAGACATTCGTAGTCTTTAACTGGTCCGAAAATCTTGGCACAAAAGAGACCCTCTCTCTCGGGTTTGAAAGTGCGATAATTTATGGTTTCCGGCTTTTTGACCTCACCGAAGGACCACGAGCGAATCATCTCTGGCGATGCCAAGCTAATACGAAGGTTATCAAATTCGCTACTCTGATCTTGTTGCTTGAGCAAGTTTACTAAGTCTTTCAAGATCTTCCCTCCAGTGTGTGAGTTTGCTTAAGTCGCTTTCGCGAAAAACTTTGCTTCCTTTCCACGGCTATTCATGCTCCAACTCTATATTTATGCCTAATGAACGGATTTCTTTAACAAGAACGTTAAAGGATTCAGGCATTCCGGGCTCCATGCGGTGATCACCATCCACAATATTTTTATACATCTTAGTCCTTCCCGCAACATCATCCGACTTAACCGTCAACATCTCTTGTAACGTGTAAGACGCTCCATACGCTTCCAGAGCCCAAACTTCCATTTCCCCGAAGCGTTGTCCACCAAACTGAGCTTTACCCCCTAATGGCTGCTGGGTGACCAAACTATATGAGCCGGTGGATCTGGCGTGCATCTTGTCATCAACAAGATGATTGAGTTTTAACACGTACATGTAACCCACGGTGACTGGCCGATCAAACTTATCTCCAGTCCTTCCATCATATAGTGTAGTTTGGCCCGTCTCCGGCAAGCCAGCCAAGCCCAGGAGTGCCTTAACTTCTGATTCGCTGGCACCATCGAAAACGGGGGTTGCAATTGGCACTCCGTTTCGAAGATTTTTGGCCAGTTCTAGAACCTCTGCATCTGAAAGAGTTTGTAAATTTACATCATACAAGCCATCCCCGACATCATAGATCTCTTGCAAAAAGCCTCGCAACTCAGTGGCTTTACAATTATCAACAAGCATCTCATTTATCTTCACACCAAGGCCTTTTGCAGCCATGCCCAAATGCGTCTCTAAGATCTGGCCCACGTTCATGCGAGAAGGGACACCCAACGGATTGAGCACAATATCTACCGGCACACCATCTTGGTCATAAGGCATATCTTCAACAGGCTTGATTACAGATATGACGCCTTTGTTACCATGTCTTCCTGCCATTTTGTCACCTGGCTGTATGCGTCTTCGAACAGCTAAATAGACTTTCACAGTTTTCAAAACACCGGGCGCGAGATCGTCACCGCTCTGGAGTTTATGTCTCTTCTCTTCAAAACGCTCATCTAGCAGTGCTCGCCGGCCATCCAACTGTTTCTGGGCTTCGAGTATCAGCTCATTTAGCTCAGCGTTTTCAAATCGCAATTCAAACCATTCCTCAGAGGTATAACCTTTAGCCACCTCCGAGTCGATCAGCGCTCCTTTAGAGAGATTCTTAGACTTTGAAACCTTTTGTCCCTGAGTACTTTGAAGTAACCTGCCCAAAGTAGCATTTTCGACAATACGGTATTCGTCGTTGAGGTCCTTCCGGAATTGCTCGAGTTCTGCATTTTCAATGTCCAATGACCGTTGATCCTTTTCCAGACCATCTCGGGTAAAAATTTGCACATCAATTACTGTACCTTTTGTACTGCTAGGAACGCGCAAGGATGTATCTTTTACATCAGATGCCTTCTCACCAAATATGGCTCGGAGTAATTTCTCTTCAGGGGTCAGTTGTACTTCCCCTTTAGGGGTTACTTTTCCAACCAATATATCGCCAGCATTTACTTCAGCCCCGATGTGCACGATACCCGATTCGTCAAGGCGCGACAGCGCTGCCTCTCCCACATTTGGGATATCCGCGGTTATGTCCTCAGAACCCAACTTAGTATCGCGCGCTATGCAGGTCAGCTCTTGAATGTGAATAGTTGTGAATCTATCTTCCTCCACTACGCGTTCAGAAATAAGAATTGAGTCCTCGAAGTTATACCCATTCCAAGGCATGAATGCTATGCGCATGTTCTGCCCTAGCGCAAGCTCCCCAAGATCTACGGAAGGGCCATCGGCAAGGACATCACCAGACGCGACAACATCATTTTGTTTAACAATGGGCCGCTGATTAATGCAAGTGTTTTGATTTGAACGCGTGTATTTAGTAAGGTTATATATATCCACGCCAGCCTCACCAGCGGCTATTTCATCTTCATTGACCCTCACTACAATCCTAGCAGCATCTACGCTCTCAATCACGCCGCCCCGAAGAGCCACCTTACAAACACCAGAATCGCTGGCAACAGTGCGTTCGATTCCCGTGCCCACAAACGGCGCTTCTGCTTTTAATGTGGGCACTGCCTGACGTTGCATGTTGGAACCCATCAGCGCTCTATTCGCATCATCGTGCTCTAGAAAAGGAATTAGTGACGCCGCCACAGATACCACTTGATGTGGCGACACATCCATAAAATCTACTTCATCTGGCGGCTTGACAGTGAACTCATTTTGATGCCTGACGGTTACAAGCGCCTCATCAAGTTTATTTTCTTCATCAAGAGATGAAGAAGCTTGAGCGATAACAAATTGAGCTTCATTGATTGCAGACAGGTAATCAATCTCGTTAGTAACCTTAGAGCCCACAACTTTTCTATAAGGTGTCTCAATAAAACCATAACTATTGGTGCGGGCATAAGTGGCTAGAGAGTTAATGAGCCCAATGTTTGGGCCCTCTGGGGTTTCAATAGGACAGACCCTACCATAATGAGTAGGATGAACATCACGAACCTCGAAACCCGCTCTCTCTCGAGTCAAACCGCCAGGTCCTAGAGCTGAAACACGACGTTTATGCGTAATCTCTGATAGTGGATTATTTTGATCCATAAATTGGGATAGCTGACTGGAACCAAAAAACTCTTTCATTGCCGCCGCCACGGGTTTTGCATTGACCAAATCCTGAGGCATTAGGCCTTCCGATTCCGCCACCCCAAGACGCTCCTTCACTGCTCGTTCCACACGCACTAGCCCAACGCGAAACTGATTTTCAGCCATCTCACCAACTGACCTTATTCGACGATTCCCCAAGTGATCAATATCGTCTACCACTCCTTTGCCGTTACGAATACCAATTAAAGTTTTCATAACATCTGCTATGTCAGCATCATTTTCATACTGTTCAATCATTTCTTTAGCGTCATCTGTTTTTAACGAGGCAAAATAACGCTTATCGTATAATACGCCTGCCCCTTTTTCCTCTTTACGTCCCAGACGACGATTAAATTTCATGCGCCCCACTGCCGACAAATCATACCTTTCAACATTAAAAAATAGATTGTAAAAGAGGTTTTCCGCAGCTTCTTTGGTTGGAGGCTCTCCTGGTCTCATCATTCGATATATTTCGACCATTGCCTCTAGTTGGCTGCTACAAGGATCTATACGAAGCGTATCAGAAATAAAAGACCCACAATCTAAATCATTCGTGTATAAAGTCTCAATTTTCGTTACACCGGCATCCAAAAGGCTACCCAATACATCAGTTGTGATTTCCGTATTACATTCAAAAAGCATTTCTCCGGTCGATTCATTTGCAACATCTTTTGCCAAGGCTCGCCCTAGCAAGTACTCCTCAGGAACTGGAAGGGAAGATACCTTTCCCTTCTCCAATTGACGTATGTGACGAGCAGTAATGCGTCTACCCTTCTCAACGATGGTCTCGCCTTTGTTGTCTTTGATTTCGAAGACAGTAATCTCCCCTCGCAGCCGCTCGGGATCAAGATCCAGCATAAATTTTCCTTTCTTAAAGTGAAAAACGCTGGCCTCAAAGAACGTGTTTAAAATTTCTTCACTGGTATATCCTAGCGCACGGAGCAATATGGTGGCAGGAAGCTTCCGTCTGCGATCAATGCGCACGTAAAGCAAGTCTTTAGGGTCGAATTCAAAATCCAACCATGAACCACGGTATGGAATAACCCTTGCAGTATGAAGCAATTTCCCAGAAGAATGAGTCTTACCCTTATCATGATCAAATATTACGCCCGGAGAACGGTGCAGTTGAGAAACGATTACACGTTCGGTCCCATTGATTATGAAAGTACCAGTATCAGTCATCAAAGGTATCTCACCGAGATAGACTTCTTGCTCTTTGATATCTTTAATTGCTTTGTTAGGCGAATCTTTATCATAAATGACTAATCGGACCCGCACTCTGAGAGGGACGGAAAAAGTAACCCCACGAAGCTTACACTCGTCAACATCAAATGAGGGCTTACCTAAAATATAATCAACATATTCTAGAGCTGCGTAACCGGCATAACCGACAATCGGAAAGATTGAATCTAGCGCTGCATGCAATCCTGTATCTTTTCTGGCATCTGATGCAATTCCTATCTGAGTAAAATTTCTATAAGAATCAATTTGAATAGCAAGCAAATATGGCAAATCCATAACATTTGGTAACTTACCAAAATTCTTACGGATTCGTTTTTTCTCAGTAAATGAGTACGCCATTTTTTTTCCTCGAAGTAATCATTTTTCGCAATTTTGAAACCTTTGTTTTTCTTGTCATAAAATGAAAAAGAAAAGCTTGATTCATGAGAGTATGATAACCTTGGTTTGATCTCGAAATAAATAGACCAAAACAAAGACTCTTATTTTAGCTCCACACTGGCCCCAGCCTCTTCTAGCTGCTTCTTTGCTTCTTCTGCTTCATCTTTGGAGATCCCTTCCTTCACGTTGGAAGGCGCACCGTCCACCATACCCTTCGCCTCTTTGAGACCTAGACCGGTAATTGCACGCACTGCTTTAATGACATTTACTTTTTTGTCGCCTGTAGCAGTAAGAACCACACTAAACTCAGTCTGCTCTTCGGCAGCGACCTCTCCCGCACCCGCTGGAGCAGCAGCAACAGCAACAGCGGCTTGTGCAGACACTCCAAATTTCTCCTCCATCGCACTGACCAAGGCCACCACGTCCATCACACTCATCTCTGATATAGCATTTAAAATATCTTCATTTGATAGGGCCATTAAAAGCCTCCTTTTGTAAATAGAAAGTGAGGAACCGTTATGCGGCTTCCCCTTTTTGGTCACGAATTGCTGCCACCGTCCTCGTCACTTGAGTCGGCACCTCATTTAGTGTGCGCACAATATTTATGACAGGAGCTAAAGCAACGGACGCCAGCATACCTAAGGCCTGCTCAAGCGTGGGCAAATTGGCCAGCACATCTATATTCTCGCTGCCAAGAAGCTTACCACCAACAGAGAGTGCTTTGATCTCAAAATCTTCATTCTCTTTGGAGAATTCTTTAAATATTCGAGCGCCTGCTCCCGGATCTTCCATAGAGAAGGCAAATAACGACGGCCCAACCAATAACTCTTCCACGCACGCATATTCGGTATCAACAAAAGCCCGCCTTGCAAGAGTGTTGCGAACAACACGCAATTCTACTGCCTCCGATCTCGCCTTTGATCGCAGTGAGGTCATAGCGCCTACATTTACACCACGAGCGTCAGCAATAACCAAAGACAGCGAATCGTTTGCCATGGATCGAACTTCGGTTACGATAGCCTTTTTTTCATCAAGATTTAATGGCATGACTTTAAACCCACATTCGAAACTCACCAAAACCGCAAATAACTCATCTGCGATCACCCATGTGTAACTCCGCCGGGCTTTACATCCCGATACGGGTCCACTATCTGCGCAGGAGAAAACAAATCATTAAACCTTTTCAGGAACCTGCGGTCTTTGACAGTCTACGCCTCTAACTATTCAGACGTGACCCCAAAGTCTATCACTCAGCAAAAACTGAGAAAGCTCATATATCCAAGGACGCCTTATCAATCAAGAGTCCTGGCCCCATGGTTGAGGACAACGTAATCTTCTTAAAATAAACCCCTTTTGACGAAGCTGGCTTGATCTTCGTTAGATCAGCGATTAAAGCTTTCAAGTTACCCTTAATAGCTTCCGACTCAAAAGACAGCATGCCTATGCCGCCGTGCACAATACCGCTTTTGTCAGCACGAAACCGGATTTGACCCGACTTTGCATTTGTTACTGCAGTAGCAACATCGGCAGTGACTGTTCCTGATTTAGGGTTGGGCATAAGTCCTCTGGGGCCCAGAATTTTTCCCAAAGCGCCGACAACTTTCATGGCCTCCGGCGCTGCTATAACAACGTCGAAGGTGAGTTCGCCCTTCTTGAGCTGATCTGCCAATTCATCCATACCAACATATTCAGCACCCGCAGACTTGGCCAAATCTGCTCCCTCACCTTGCGCAAAAACGCACACTCTCACCTCTTTCCCAGTCCCATATGGAAGAGTTGTAGCCCCTCGCACTACCTGATCGGACTTTCTGGAATCTATCCCTAGGTTGACTGCAATATCAACTGTTTCAATAAACTTGCCGGTTGAAACCTCTTTTAGGATATTTATTGCTTCTTCTATTGGGTACATCCTTCGAAATTCAACCTTCTCGCTGATAGTACGTCGCCGTTTGGTAATCTTACTCATGTTTACACGCCCTCAGTTTCTATACCCATTGACCTGGCTGAGCCAGCAATGGTCTTAACAGAGGCTTCTAATCCAGCAGCAGTTAGATCTGGCGTCTTTATTTTTGCAATTTCTTCAAGTTGTGCTCGCGTTACCACGCCAACCTTCTTGGTATTTGGCTCGCCACTGCCATTAGCAACACCAGCAGCTTTCTTCAATAAAAAAGAGGCGGGTGGCGTCTTCATCTCGAACGTGAAGCTCCGATCTGCAAAAACCGTTATAACGACCGGAACTGGCGACCCAGGATCTATATTTTGTGTCTGAGCATTAAAACCCTTACAGAATTCCATGATATTTACACCATGCTGGCCTAGTGCTGGGCCAACCGGTGGGCTCGGATTGGCCTGACCTGCTGGAACCTGCAGTTTGATGTAGGCTTGTACTTTTTTCGCCATTATCTTTCTCCAGTTACGGGTGATAGCGCCTAATAATCGACTCGCTTGGCGAGCACATCTTAAGCTTCCCAATACCTTCTTATAATTCAAAAGGCAGCTAGTATAACTTTTTAAGCTTTTTCGACTTGCACAAAATCCAATTCAACGGGGGTGGAGCGACCAAAGATGGACACGGCCACACGCAATTTACTTTTTGCATAATTAACTTCCTCCACTATTCCGTTGAAGTCGTTAAACGGTCCATCACACACTCGAACATTCTCACCAACTTCAAAAACAGTCTTTGGTCTCGGAGCCTCTTCTGAATCCTGCATCCGCTGCAGGATCAAATCAGCTTCTTTATCGGTAATCGGTGCAGGTTTATCAGCTTTACCACCAATAAAGCCCATTACTCTTGGGGTCTCCTTGACTAAATGCCAAGTTTCATCGTCTAAACTCATCTGGACCAACACGTAACCAGGAAAAAATTTCCGCTCGCTGGTACGTTTTTGACCGGCCTTCATTTCTACGACTTCTTCAGTAGGGACCAATATCTCTCCAAAGCGATCTCTCAAGCCATGCAACTCAATTCTATCTTGAAGCGCAGTGGCAACTTTTTTCTCATAGCCTGAGTAGGCGTGAACTACATACCAGCGCATAACCATGCAATTCTCCTACCCCATAATTATAGAGGCTAACCAACTAAGCAGAGAATCAATCCCCCACAAAATTAAAGCCGTGATAATGATTACAGCCACCACAATCAATGTGGTTTGATTGCGCTCTTCGGCCGTCGGCCAAACCACTTTTCGCCATTCAGTCCTCGAACCCATAGCCAAGTCAATCGCAGCCACTCCATGTTTTGTCCTTGAAGCAATTAAAGCACAAACTACCAAAGCTAAAAGAAGACCAATGACTCTGTACAAGGCTGACTCAGCAGAGTAGTACCAGTTGGCATAAATGGCCGCCGATCCTAAAACCAAAGTGATGATCCACTTGAGCCAATCGAGTCGGAATTCTTTATCTTGTAATACTGCACTCATTGTTTGTACACATTTTATGAATTTAACTGGCAGGCCAGGAGGGACTCGAACCCCCAACTTTCGGTTTTGGAGACCGACGCTCTACCAATTGAACTACTGGCCTATGCGTTTGCACGATATTCTGATGAGCACTACGGTACCCGCAATAATCGATCAAATTTTGCTTTAGATCTCCTCGCAGAAATTACTCTACAATTTTCGATACAACGCCAGCACCCACTGTTCGCCCACCTTCGCGTATTGCAAATCTTAATCCATCTTCCATCGCAATTGGTGCAATCAACGTAACAGACATCTGTATATTATCACCGGGCATCACCATTTCCACGCCATCTGGCAATTCAACTGCACCAGTGACGTCTGTGGTCCGAAAATAAAATTGTGGACGATACCCTTTAAAGAAGGGCGTATGACGACCACCCTCATCCTTTGACAGAACATATACCTCAGCTTCAAAGGACGTATGCGGTGTTATCGAATTGGGCTGGGCCAGAACTTGGCCACGTTCTACTTCATCACGTTTCGTCCCGCGCAATAACACTCCAACATTCTCTCCTGCCCGGCCCTCATCCAAGAGCTTACGAAACATCTCCACACCAGTGCATGTAGTCTTACTAGTATCATTGATCCCAACTACTTCAATCTCTTCTCCAACCTTGACAATCCCACGCTCAACACGACCCGTAACCACAGTGCCTCGGCCCGCAATAGAGAAAACATCCTCTATTGGCATCAAAAATGGCTGATCAATCGCACGCTCTGGTTCTGGTATATAACTATCAAGCGTTTCAACCAACTTAGTTATCGAAGATGTGCCTAATCCGTCATCGTCCTTGCCTTCTAATGCCATCAACGCAGATCCAATAATAATAGGCGTGTCATCACCTGGAAAGTCATAAAGGTCAAGTAATTCACGTAGTTCCATCTCAACTAATTCAACCATTTCATCATATTCTTCCGAGCCCACACCACCGCAATCATCAGCTAACAAGTCGGCCTTGTTCAAAAAAACTATCACATAGGGAACACCAACTTGTCTCGCCAAAAGTATGTGCTCGCGCGTTTGAGGCATAGGACCATCAGTGGCACCGCATACCAAAATTGCACCGTCCATCTGCGCCGCACCGGTAATCATATTTTTCACATAATCAGCATGTCCAGGACAATCCACATGGGCATAATGACGATCCGGAGAATCATACTCCACATGCGCCGTCGAGATTGTTATCCCCCGCTCCCTTTCTTCAGGAGCATTATCAATCTGGTCAAAAGCCTTAACTTCTCCACCGTATTCCTCAGCACAAACCCTCGTCAAAGCCGCCGTCAAAGTGGTCTTACCATGATCAACATGACCAATGGTACCAACATTGACATGCGGCTTATTTCTTTCAAATTTTTCTTTTGCCATTTCGACGTCTCCTAAGCAAACGCAATTTCTAACATAATGAGCTTATGTATTACTCATTAAAAACATAAAATCCTGACACAGTACCACCACTTCTTTTAACGGCTCAGCTTACTCATCTCATCTAAAACATGGAGCTCATAACCGGATTTGAACCGGTGACCTCTTCCTTACCAAGGAAGTGC
>CAJWMT010000043.1:0-19208 GCA_913044275.1 uncultured Cellvibrionales bacterium | reverse complement strand
CTTGATCATAGAAGATCAGAGTTTTCACCATCTGTTGCGGCTCAATCTTAAGTTGACTGCATACGTCATCAATCGTTTTTGCATTTGGAGTCGGTACCTCCTTGATCTCATCTGGCTGTGCTAGAGTGGCAGAATTGGGGACGAGTGAGGTTGCTTTTTCTATATTCGCTGCGTAATTACTGCCATCTGAAAATACAATCGCATCCTCTCCTGAATCAGCGAGTACGTGAAATTCGTGAGAAATACTCCCACCAATAGCGCCAGTATCGGCTATGACTGCTTTAAATATGAGTCCAGTACGTTCAAATATCCTGCAGTAGGCACGATACATGCAATCATAGGTTTCCTCTAATGACTTTTTGTCAATATGAAATGAGTAGGCATCCTTCATGCAAAATTCTCGGGTTCGCATTACACCAAAACGAGGTCTAACTTCATCTCTAAATTTGGTTTGAATTTGATAAAAATTTATGGGTAACTGGCGGTAGCTATGAAGCTCCGTTCGAATGATGTCGGTGATCACTTCCTCATGTGTTGGGCCTAAACAAAACTCTCTTTCATGACGGTCATTGATTCTCAGGAGTTCTGGGCCAAATTCACCCCATCGCTGGGACTCTTCCCATAAATCGGCGGGCTGAACTAACGGCATCAGCAGTTCTAAAGCTCCCGACGCGTCCATTTCTTCGCGCACAATTTTTTCTACCTTACGAAAAACTCGCAGCCCTAGCGGCAACCATGTGTAAAGCCCCGAAGCCAGCTTTCGAATCATTCCTGCGCGCAACATCAGTTGGTGACTAACTATCTCTGCTTCCGCAGGAAGTTCTTTTTTTGTGCTGAGAAGATATTGACTGACACGCATTTGTGATTCCATAAATTTTGGTTTTAAAGTCGCTAGTTTACTGTTCGGTTCCCAAGGGGTACAGAGTTTGGATGAATTGATTCGAAGTTTAACGCATCAGATTCTATCCTTTGTATTTATTAGCCGGTCCCGAGAAAAAAATAAAACCAAGTGGTAATTATTGTAGGTCTCTTGCAAACAGAGCATTCTCCATGGACCAGCCCTGCTGTATAATCTGGCCCATTATTGGATTAGGTGGATTAAGAAATGCCCATATACGAGTATCAGTGTTCTGAATGTGGCCATAAGTTAGAAGTGCTGCAAAAAATTAGCGACGATCCTTTGACTATTTGTCCGGCGTGTGAAGCTTCAGCTTTAAAGAAGCTCATCTCTGCTGTAGGTTTTCGGTTAAGCGGGACCGGTTGGTATGAGACTGATTTTAAGACTGAGGACAAACGCAATATCAGTGGAGATCGCGAGCCTGCAGCCAAATCTGAAACTCCTGGCTCAGATAATTCGAAACCCGAAACAGAAAAAAAAGACACTTCCGCATCTTCAGATAAAAGCAGTGAATCATCTAAGAAATCGCCTGAGCCGTCAACGAAACCGGCTAAAACAGAATCATGAGAAGGGAACAAGACTTATGCGTCGATCAGAATATTGTGGGTTAGTAAAGCCCGAGCATGTGGGTGATGATTTAATTCTATGTGGTTGGGTAGATCGTCGACGAGATCATGGCGGAGTTATATTTATTGATCTGCGGGATCGCGAGGGCGTGGTGCAAGTTGTCTTTGATCCTGACAATGCTGAAGCATTTACATTGGCTGATGGAGTGAGGTCTGAGTACGTGTTGCGGGTGAAAGGAAAAGTGCGTTCACGTTCTAGCGAGACTGTTAATGAATCGATGGCTACGGGAAATATAGAGCTTTATGCTGATCACTTAGAGGTGCTTAATCAGGCGCAAACACCTCCTTTTCAACTTGACGAGCATGTAAATGTTGGTGAAGAGGTTCGTCTGAAATATCGATATATGGATCTGCGTCGACCAGAAATGCAGAAAAATCTCAAATTGCGATCAGAAGTCACGAATAGTGTGAGAAATTTTCTAATAGAGAAAGGATTTTTGGATATTGAAACACCCATTATGACCAGAGCCACTCCTGAGGGTGCTCGAGATTATGTGATTCCTTCGCGCACTTATCCAGGAAAGTTCTTTGCCATGCCTCAGTCACCGCAACTATTTAAGCAACTATTAATGGTGGCAGGTTGTGATCGCTATTTTCAAATAGCAAAATGTTTTCGCGATGAGGATTTGCGCGCGGATCGGCAGCCTGAATTTACTCAAATTGATATTGAGGCTTCATTCGTCGATCAGGAGGATATTTTAGAGATTGGTGAAGGCCTGATAAATGAGATCTTCCGCAAACATTTGTCAGTTGATCTTGGCGAATTCCCGCGCATGAGTTACAAGGACGCTATGAGTAAGTATGGATCAGATAAGCCTGATTTGAGAATTCCTTTGGAGTTGGTAGATATTAAAGATTTGTTACTCAAAGTTGAATTTAAGGTTTTTTCTGGCCCAGCTAATGATCCCAAATCTCGCGTTAGTGCTCTCAAGATTCCAGGAGGAGCCGAGTTGTCGCGTAAAAAGATCGATGAATATACGGAGTTTGTAGCAATATATGGCGCAAAGGGATTAGCTTGGATTAAGGTTAATGATCTGGGGGACGGGATTGAGGGTATGCAATCACCGATAATAAAGTTCATTGGTGAGCAGACAACTTTAGCGATAATGGATAGGCTGGATGCTGAGAACGGGGACATCGTTTTCTTCGGTGCTGACACACATAAAATCGTTTCAGAAGCTCTGGGTGCACTGCGTTGTCGAATCGCTGCCGATATGGATTTGTATATTGCCGATTGGGCGCCAATCTGGATAGTAGATTTTCCAATGTTTGAGGTCTTGGAGGATGGCGTATTGACTCCATTGCATCACCCGTTTACTTTGCCTTTGAGCGGCCTTGATGAATTGTCTAGAGAACCATCGGAAAGTCTTTCTGTAGCCTATGACATTGTTATAAATGGATATGAATTAGGCGGCGGATCTATTCGAATTCATGATCAAAAAACGCAGGAAGTCATATTCGATATTTTGAAAATAGATAAGGAAGAGCAACATGAAAAATTTGGTTTCTTGCTTGATGCTCTTCGATTCGGTGCTCCGCCCCATGGGGGCATCGCCTTTGGACTTGATAGATTGATGATGCTTATTATAGAGAAAGACTCTATTCGAGATGTGATAGCCTTTCCTAAAACGCAGTCCGCGTCGTGTCTTATGACAGATGCGCCGAGTCATGTTGATTCAAACCAATTGAATGAACTGGGGATACGCGCTCGACAGCTTTCTAGTCAGTGATCAGATAATTCAATATTTGGAGAGTTGATATGGCTGGTCATAGCAAGTGGGCCAACATTAGGCATCGTAAAGCAGCTCAGGATGCAAAGCGAGGAAAAATATTTACAAAATTGATCCGTGAGCTGGTGGTTGCGGCTAAGACGGGCGGCTCTAGTGTTGAAGACAACCCTCGCTTGAGAGCAGCTGTTGATAAAGCTCTTGGTTCGAATATGAAGCGCGATACTATAGAAAAAGCAATTAGCAGGGGTGCTGGTGCTGGAGAGGGCGAGAATTACGATGAACTGACTTATGAAGGTTATGCTTCTGGAGGCGTTGCAGTGCTGGTTGAGTGTTTGACTGATAATCGTAATCGCACTGTAGGCGAAGTCAGGCACGTATTTACTAAACTCGGGGGCAATCTTGGAACGGATGGTTCTGTAGCCTACCTCTTTAGCCGAATAGGACAGATGGATTTTTCGTCTGATTGTGATGAAGACTCTCTCCTTGATGCTGCATTGGAAGCGGGTGCGCAGGACATAGAAACACGTGATGATGGTTCCTTCAGCGTTATAACTACTTTTGAAGATTTCTTGAAAGTTAAGGATGAGTTGAATCTTGCTGGGTTCTTACCTCAGAGCGCTGACGTAACCATGTCGGCCAGTATTAAGGTAACTATTGATCTTGAAGGAGCTCAGAAATTGGGCAATTTGATCGATGCTCTTGAGGATCTTGACGATGTGCAGAATGTTTATACAAATGCTGACGTGCCGACGGCTATTTACGAACCGTTGGACTAAATATTGGTTTCCGCCCGACCTCGCTTTCGGGTGATTTTAATCAGAGCGAGTAATCAAATTAAGGAGTAGAAGATGAAAGTGATAAAGAAGGCAAAGGACTATACTATTTATCAGAAGCGTTCCGGAAGATACGCCATGCAAGATTCTGAGAGGAATTGGATTAATTCAGAAGCAAAGGTTGAGATCTTAACTTCTGAAGGTCTCATAAAGATCACATCCGTTTCGAAGACTGTACCTGAAAAATCAGAAATTGAAGAAGATCATGTGACTGTTCCAATTGCCGAGGACTCTGCTACTGAGGTTTCTGATGAAGAAGTTACTCAAGAGGCTGAAGCTGAAGCGGTTGCAGAGGAGGCTTCTGATGAAGTTGTTGCTCAAGAAACAGAAAAAAAACCACGAGCTAAGCGCACTAAAAAATCTGACGATGATTCGAGTAAAAAGACATCTACAGCGAAAACCAAAAAGAAGACAAAAAATGGCGCTTAATATAAATTATTTTTGGATGTAGCAGGGTGACTTAGTTGTTAATTAGTTCAAGAAATGGTCGAACAAGGAGGCCTCTGAATGGGGCTTTTTAAAGACTGGTTTTGATCGGCATAGCGCCAAAAAACTTGTGTTAGGGAGTTTTAGAAATTGAAATTTTTTCTCTTTATTGTGGTCGGATTACTTGCGGTGAGTTGCAAAAATGAAAGCGGCGAATCATTTTTCTCAAAAGAACAAGATGTAGCTGTTGATATTGAACCGGATGGAATTCGTCTCGTTGAAAGGGTAACGAGTAACTCTGAGACAGTTGTCATACCATATCAAAAGTTTGAGCTCGATAACGGTTTGACAGTGATCCTTCATGCGGATCGATCTGATCCGCTAGTGCACGTAGATGTTACTTATCATGTGGGCTCCGCGCGCGAGGAAAAAGGCAAGTCAGGATTTGCACACTTTTTTGAGCATATGATGTTTCAAGGTTCAGAGAATGTAGGCGATGAGCAGCACTTTAAGATCGTTACCGAGGCTGGTGGAACTATGAACGGGACTACCAACACGGATAGAACTAACTATTACCAAACAGTGCCGGCGAATCAGTTGGAGAAAGTGCTCTGGCTTGAATCTGACCGAATGGGTTATTTTCTTGATGCAGTCACTCAGGAAAAGTTCGAGGTGCAGCGAGATACTGTAAAAAATGAGCGCGGGCAAAGAGTTGATAATAGGCCTTATGGCAGAGTAGATGAGCGTATCAGCGAGGCGTTATTCCCAGATGGTCATCCATACTCTTGGCCTGTAATTGGATATACAGAAGACCTCGATAGGGTCGGTTTAGGTGATTTAAAAGAATTTTTCTCCCGTTGGTATGGTCCTAATAATGCCGTCCTAACGATTGGGGGCGACTTTGAAGAGAAAAAAGCATTGGAATGGGTTGAAAAGTATTTCGGATCTATTCCTCGTGGACCTGAAGTGTCGCGTCATGAAAAACTGGCTTTTGAGATTCAAGATGACCGATATATCTCCATGGAGGACAATGTGCATTTGCCTCTATTAGTTATGTCTTATCCAACTGTTCATTTTCGACATGAAGATGAAGCGCCGTTGGATGTCCTTTCCAGTATTTTGGGCGCTGGCAAGACTTCTCTTTTTTACAAAAACCTTATTAAAAATCAGCTGGCTGTAGATGCGGGTGTAACGCATTATTGTGCTGAGCTTGCATGTAAATTTGAACTTTATGCGCTGCCGCATCCTGGTTCAGATATGACGCTTTCAGCGATTGAGAAGGTAATTCGAGATACCCTTGTAGAATTCGAACAGCGTGGTGTCGAGGCAGATGATCTTCTTATGGTGAAGGCCGAGATGGAATCCGGTTTCATATTTGGGCTTCAGAGCGTTGCCGGCAAGGTGCGGGAGTTGGCCCACAGCCAAACTCTTTTTGGGGATCCGGATTATATTCAACACGACATTACTCGTTACAGCAATGTGAGGGAAAAAGATGTAATGCGAGTATTTAAAGAATATTTGAAAAATAAACATTCGGTAATCTTAAGCGTAGTTCCTAATGGCCGAATAAGTGAGATTACAGCGCCTGATAGCTTTTATCCGCCGGCTAGGCAAAGAGAATTACACGTTATGACTCCCACTAACACAATTACAGGTGAACAAATACTTCGTCCCAAGGACACATTCGACAGGAGTATCATGCCAAAAGCTGGCATTAATAAAAGTCCCGCAGTGCCCGCCATTTGGCGCCACTCGACCTCAAATGGGATGGAAGTTCTTGGTGCAAGCAGCACCGAAACGCCAACTACATCCATGATGATGAGAATTCCTGCCGGCCACTATTATTCAACAAAAGACAGAGCTGGAACGGCATCTTTATTAGCTGCCATGCTCAATGAATCGACACTGCAGCGCAGCGCTGAGGCGATGTCAAAACAGCTCCGAAAACTGGGCAGTTCTGTGTCTATATCGGCAGGAGCCAGCTACTTAAATGTAGACATAAATACTCTGTCAAAAAACCTTAATCAAACATTAGCTTTAGTGTTTGAAAAGCTTACACAACCAGCCTGGATGCCCGATGAATTTGAGCGGGTCAAGCAAACGGCCATAGAGGGTATTTTGCAAAGTAAAAAGGATCCGTCTTTTTTAGCTCAAAATGCGGCTAGGATGCTACTCTATGGTGATAATATAGCAGCGATGCCCGTCAGAGGAAGCGAGACGAGCGTTAAGAATATTAGTCTTGTTGATCTCAAAAACTTTTATGCTGATTATCTTAAGCCGCAGGGAAGTCAGCTGATTGTGGTATCGGAAAAGCCCAAAACGGCTATCCTGAGAGCTTTGAGCGTGTTTGACGGTTTAAAAGGATCGAGCAAGCCTTTAGATCTGGGATTTTCAAGAACTGACCCTAAAAGAGGTGTGGTGTATCTTGTAAATAAAGACGATGCCGCGCAGTCGTCAATAATCGTCGGAAAACGCTCGCTGGAGCGCGATATTAATGGAGAATTTTTTCGTTCTTCGCTGATGAATTTCGTGTTGGGCGGCACATTTAACAGCCGCATAAATTTAAATCTTCGAGAGGATAAGGGGTTTACTTACGGAGCTCGTTCATATTTTTCGGGAGACAGATTAATAGGCAGTTATTTGGCGTCTACTGAAGTAAGAGCTGACGTAACGGACCAGGCGCTCATCGAACTTACTGGTGAAATCCAGAGATATTATGAGTCCGGTATAACTGATGAGGAATTAATTTTTATGCGGAATGCGGTTTCACAAAGAGACGCTTTGAAATATGAAACGCCAGGTGCAAAATTGAGATTTCTCGCACAGATTTTGGAATATGATTTGTCACCCGGGTTTGTAAAAGAACGCGCTGAAATTATTCAAAGCATTTCCAAGGATGAAATCAACGCGCTGGCAAAGAAACATCTCAGCATGGACCAGATGTTTATGCTGGTGGTTGGCGATGCCGTCACTATAAAGCCCCATCTCAAGGAAGCTGGTTATCAGGTCGTTGATTTTGATATATAGTTTCGGATTTAAATTGACCTTTTGAAGGCGCCATGGCGTCTGAAAGAGTCGTTCCGCTGCTCAAGGTTGCCCATGATAACTCGAATTATTGGCATAGATCCCGGGTCCCAACGAACTGGCTATGGGGTGATAGAAGTGAATCAAAATGAGTTGATTTACGTCGCCAGCGGCGTAGTCAAATTGCCTAAGATGGGATTGCCGTTGCGCTTAAAAACTATTTTTGATGGGGTCAACAAGATCATTGATCAGTACCAGCCCACTGAACTCGGTATTGAAGAAGTTTTTTTGTCAAAAAACTCCGGTTCAGCTCTTAAATTGGGTCAAGCTCGAGGTGCAGCCATTGTGGCTGGAGCCAATGCAGGGTTAGAGATAAGCGAATATTCTGCGAGAACGATCAAAAAGTCCGTTGTAGGTGCGGGCGCCGCGAGTAAAGACCAAGTGCAAAAAATGGTTGTTCGACTGCTTAAATTGGATGATGTCCCGCCGGAAGATGCCGCGGATGGACTTGCGGTGGCTATATGTCATGGATACAGTAGGAGAGCAATCGAGTTTTTAGCAAAATCGGAGAGTGGTCGTTTTTCGAGAGGACGTTATAAGTAGTCGATCTAAACAGAGCAAGCATTTTTGAATCACGGGGCAGAATCTAGATATGATCTCAAGACTTTCAGGAATTATTCTCGAAAAAGACTCTGCCAGTATCTTAATTGATGTTCAAGGAATTGGTTATGAAGTGCATGTTTCGCTTAACAGTTTGTTTGATGCGCCTGATATAGGTGAATCAGTTACGCTGCATACCCATTTTGTGGTGCGAGATGATGCACATCAACTTTTTGGATTTACAAAATTGCAAGAGCGTAATCTTTTTCGTTTGCTCATCAAAATTAATGGTGTTGGTCCAAAGATGGCAATAGCCGTTTTATCGGGCGTCTCTTATGACGAATTTGTGCGATGCGTTAATCAGAATGATATCGCTGGACTAGTCAAATTACCGGGCGTAGGTAAGAAGATTGCCGAGAGGCTTTTAATGGAAATGCGTGATAAAATTCCAACCTTGGATTCTTCTTCCGAATTAGCAGCAAGTGCCATTGAACCAACTATGTCAGAAATTTCTCGGGAGGCTGAAAGCGCGCTCATTGCGCTCGGCTATAAGCCTCAAGAGGCGGCAAAGATGGTAAATCGGACCTCAGAAGATGAGCGAGATAGCGTTGAAATATTGATAAGGGCGGCTCTCAGAAAGACGGTTTCTTGACGTTATATTTAACGTGATCTATTTTGTTTCTGAAAAATTCAAAGCGTCATTTGTTTCAAGGTGGTAGTATCTTTTCAAACATAACAACACTGAGAGTTTCTAGGATATGTTAGAGCCCGATCGACTGATTTCCGGAGAAACTAATAATATGGAGGAAAGTTTCGATAGAGCACTGAGACCAATATCTCTGAAAGATTATGTTGGTCAAGCAGTAGTTAAGGAACAGCTTGGCATATTTATAGAGGCAGCTCGCAAGCGGTCAGAACCTCTCGATCATTGTCTTGTTTTTGGACCCCCTGGGCTCGGAAAAACGACATTAGCTCATATAATTGCCCATGAAATGGGTGTTGATCTGAAGACCACTTCGGGGCCAGTTCTCGAGAAAGCAGGCGATATTGCAGCGCTCATGACCAACTTAGAACCCGGAGACGTTCTTTTCATAGATGAAATTCATCGCCTCAGTCCAGTCGTAGAGGAAGTTCTGTATCCGGCAATGGAGGACTATAAGTTAGATATTATCATCGGAGAAGGGCCCTCTGCACGTTCGATCAAGCTTGATCTTCCTCCTTTCACTATGGTTGGTGCCACCACCAGAGCGGGTCTCTTGACATCGCCGTTGCGCGATAGATTTGGCATCGTTCAACGGTTAGAGTTTTATTCCATAGATGATTTGGCATCCATTGTAATGAGAGCCAGCAGAATCCTAAAAGTTGCGATTGAAAAGGCTGGGGCGACAGAAATTGCTCGCCGTTCTCGAGGCACCCCTCGTATTGCAAATCGCCTTTTAAGAAGAGTGCGTGATTATGTCGAGGTCAAGAGCGATGGTGTTGTAACGGCTAATTTAGCCGATGCTGCACTAAATATGTTGAAGATTGACCATAATGGATTTGATCACCTTGATAGACGTCTGCTGCTCACTTTGATGGAAAAGTTTGATGGAGGTCCAGTTGGAGTGGATAGCCTTGCAGCAGCTCTGAGTGAAGAGAGAGGAACAATCGAGGACATCCTAGAACCCTATTTGATCCAACAAGGTTACTTGATGAGAACTTCGCGAGGCCGCATGGCCACAAGGATGGCTTACGAGCAATTTGGATTGAAAAGGCCAAAACATTTAGACCGACAGAGAGACATGCTGGATGAATGATTTTCATATGAACGCCCGAATCTATATTGAGGATACTGACGCCGGTGGAATAGTCTATTACGCAAACTATCTTAGGTTTATGGAGCGCGCGCGCACCGAATTTTTCCGGAGTTTAGGTTACCTTAAACCGGCTCTATTTGACGGCTTTCAATTTGTTGTTAGAGATATATCGGTTCGATATTTGAAGCCCGCGTTTTTGGATGACGAGATATGTATTTCAGTGGTATTGCGTGGTGTTTCGAAGTTTGCTTTCGAAATGAGTCAAGAAATATACCGTTCTGATGAAGCATTAGTGATAGGATCTGTTAAATCGGTTTGTGTTGAAGAAAAGACTAAAAGATTAACAAAAATACCCGACAAACTTTTTGAACTTTTAAAATATAATATTAACTGTTGATGGAGTTTGAGTAGTGTCGCAAGAAAGTTTATCAATACTGTCACTGGTTTTAAACGCCAGCGCCTTAGTCCAGGTGGTGATGGCCATACTATTTTTGGGCTCTGTGCTTTCATGGGTCATGATCGTTCAAAGAGGACTCTACCTCCAGGCTGCCGGGAGAAACTTTAGACAGTTTGAGGAAACTTTTTGGTCAGGAATTGATTTAAATCATTTGTACCTAGAGATCACCGAAAATCATGAGGAGGGTTCATATCGAACTGGTGTAGAGAATGTTTTTTGTGCCGGTTTTAGCGAGTTCAATAGGTTAGCCAGAGTAGAAAAACCAGAGCCGGATGCAATTATGGAAAGCACAGATAGGGCCATGCGCATTGCTCTTTCTAGGGAAGAGGAAAATTTGAGGACTCACCTAACATTTCTCGCAAGCGTTGCATCAGTAAGTCCCTACATTGGTCTATTTGGAACGGTGTGGGGAATCATGAATTCATTCCGCGGTTTGGCTATGGTTCAACAGGCAACCTTGGCTACGGTAGCTCCAGGTATCTCGGAGGCGCTGATTGCTACGGCGATGGGTCTCTTCGCGGCGATCCCTGCAGTCATTGCTTATAATAGGTATTCGGCATTGGCAGATGGGATATTCAGTAGCTATGAAACTTTTGCGGATGAATTCTCTAGCATTCTTTATCGTCAATTTCATGTTCGTTAACTTAAAATATGCTTTCACGAGGGCAGTGCTTGAAACAAAAAAAAACTAGAAATAGACCATTAGCAGAAATTAACGTAGTGCCATATATCGATGTGACACTTGTTCTTCTAGTCGTGTTTATGATCACTGCTCCCTTGCTAATGCAAGGAGTGAAAGTAGAGCTCCCGCAGGCCAACTCGGTCCCGATGGAAAATAATGATAATGAACCATTTATTATTTCTATAAAGGCTGATGGTACTTTTTGGATTGATGAGAAAGGAACCAACACAATCGAAACTTTGACCAAAATCAAATCTCGGGTTGGAAAAGTTATCCGGCAATCGCCGGGCACGCCTATATTAGTTTGGGGAGATGGACAGGTTGCTTATGCTTCGGTAGTAGAACTTATGAGCGAGCTTCAGAATGCGGGCGCGCCGAGCGTTGGTCTGGTGACTGAACCGCCGAGTGAATAGGGAGATACTTTTTTGGCTTATTTTGCGGGCATAGTTTTTAGTGCCATGCTCCACATGGTCGTGCTCTCTGCGCTCTGGTTTAATTGGCAGCAACCCACGGAAAAAGTGTTTATCCAGCCGAAATACATAAATGCAGAATTGGTCAAACTTGCACCCGTTGAACAAAAACGATCATCAACGCGAAAAAAAGAGATTGCATCATCCCAAGCACAGCAGAATTTAAAAAACGAAGTAAAAAAAACAAAAAAGCATAAAGACAAAAATAAGATAGCTAAGAACAAGGAACTTGCGGCAGAAAAAAAGAAATTGGATGCCGATAAAAAGCGCATCAATGAAGAGAGGGAGGCGAAAAGGCGTCATAGAGAGGCCGAGTGGGAAGAAACATTAGCACAAGCTGAAGCGCAACTGGAGGCCGAAGAGGATGAGCGGGCGGCGAATAGTTTCAGACAAGTAATTCAGAAACGCTTGTCAGAGAATTGGAGCAGACCCCCTAGCGCGAGGCGAGGCATGGAAACCCACATCCGCATTAGGTTAGTACCTACCGGAAGAGTAGTCGGTTTGACGATAATTAAACCTAGTGGTGACATTGCATTTGATCGATCTGTAGAGCAAGCAGTCCGTAAAGTAGATCAGTTTGTTGAACTGCAGACTATGGATAGCAGATTGTTTGAGTTAAAATTTAGGTCTGTGGACGTTGCTTTTAGTCCAGAAGATTTGAGGTTATAGATATGGCAAAGCTTGCGGCTGGATCTTTGCAACTCTTTTTCTTTCTTTTTTTGCTTCTCAGCAACTATGCCGCAGCTGAGCTCATAATCAGAGTAACTCAAGGAAATGATACTCCAACGAGAATAGCCATTCCTCCCATTGGAAATCGTTTTGAGCCCGCCGAACTAGATCTGGCTAACGTAATTGAAGCGGACCTTGAGCGCAGTGGATTCTTCGCTAGTATAACAAGAAATGATATGTTGTCTTATCCGACCATGATCAAAGACGTCTATTACAGAGACTGGCGGCTGCTTGCTGCTGAATACCTTCTGCTCGGAAATATAGTTTCGTTAAAACAAGACCGATATACCGTAGACATTTCTTTATTGAATGTAAGTGCTGAACAGGTTATTTTCAGGCATCGCTTAACGGGCAAAAAATCACAATTGCGTAAATTGGCTCATGCCATTAGTGATAAAGTTTATGAAGAGATTACCGGTATTCGAGGAATTTTTTCGACACGTATAGGCTATATAACCGCCACGCAGGAGTTAGGTCGAGAGGTATATCGTCTTCATGTGGCTGACGCAGATGGGGCGAGAGAAAAATTGATGCTTGAGTCGAACCAACCAATAATGTCGCCGACGTGGTCGCCAGATGGCAAAGAAATCGCATATGTTTCATTTGAAACCGGCAGACCAGCTATTTTCAGACAAAATATAAGGAGCGCTTTGCGTCAACAGCTGACCAATTTCAAAGGCCTTAATGGTGCCCCGGCTTGGTCTCCAGATGGTAGGCATATGGCTTTAGTGCTGTCAAAAGATGGAAATCCCGAAATTTATACCGTAGATCTTGAATCGCTCGATTTCAATAGATTAACTCAGCATTTTGCGATTGACACGGAACCAGCCTGGATGCCAGATGGAAAACACTTGATTTTTACCTCTGATAGAGGAGGTACTCCACAAATATATAAATTAAATATTGCAACCAAGGGCACGGAACGCCTAACATTCACAGGTAACTATAACGCACGGGGAAGCTTAGCTCCGGATGGCCGAACATTGGCGCTAGTCCATCGAAGGACGAGTAGATTTCACATTGCTTCGTTGGACCTAGAAACTGGCAGACTCATGGAGTTAACAGAGACTCGTTTAGATGAGTCTCCTACGGTAGCTCCCAATGGAGCAATGCTGATGTACGCGACTAAGAGGCATGACAGGGGAGTGTTGGCTGCAGTCTCGTTAGATGCAGGAATAAAATACATGCTTCCTGCTAGAGAAGGCGATGTGCGTGAACCAGCATGGTCACCGTTCATACAATAAAGAAAATAAGTTAAAATTGCTTTAGAATCTGCTTGTTTACCCATTTTTAATATTGGAGTTAATAATGAAAAATATATCAAATACACTTTCCATTGTAACCATAGCCGCTTCGATCCTCTTGGCAGGCTGCGCTTCTGCCCCAACGGATCAGACAACCACTATTGAAGAGGACGAGGTTACTACGGCTGTTTTGGATGCTGTTGTGGAAGAAAAAACATTAGAGCCCGAATTGACCGCCGACACAGTATTTTATTTCGACTTTGATAAAGCAATTCTCAAAGATGAATCAAAGTCTGCTCTAAATGAGCATGCAAGTTGGCTTCAGAATTCACCGAGGAATATTCGTCTTGAAGGTCACGCTGATGAGCGTGGTACCAGAGAATATAATATGGCTTTGGGCGAGCGCAGAGCAACAGCAGTAAAAGAATTTCTTGTAATGCAGGGCGTCTCTGCTGGTTTGATAGAGGTTGTTAGCTATGGTGAAGAGCGTGCCGCTTCTTATGGAAGTAATGATGATTCTTGGGCTCTAAACCGCAGAGTGGAACTTAAGTAATTCGCGGCGTTGAAAAAGCACCAATTTTTTTGTAAGCAGCCGTGACAGGGAAGTCAATTGAGACTGTTTAACTTCAAACGAAAGGGTTTTGCTTGCCTTTTGCCTGTGGCGATAGCATTGCAGTATGCTAATGCGCAGGTTCTCGCGCCAGTCACAGAGATAGTTTCTCAGAATTCTGAGGATCAAACAGCCTCGGCAGTTGGATCATCAATAAACACTGGAATGGTTGCTCCAGAGGCTACTTTTTCTACTCTACAGATGTTGCGGTCGGAAGTTCAAGAGCTTAGAGGTTTGGTTGAAACATTGGAGTTTCGTTTGCAGCAAGTTAAGCAGCAGCAGTTGGATGATTATCTTGACCTAGATAGGCGAATTTCGACCCAAGGTCCAACTCGACTTACCGATTCAATGGATCCCGAACAGATCGTTCGAAATGCCAATAGCCCCGAAAGACGCTCTGATAGCTCGAAAGTCATGAAAGAAGTGCCGTCTCCAACGACAAAAACCGATGATAAAGTTAAACAGGACTACGATAGAGCTTCAACACTACTTCTGAAGGATCGCGATATGGAAGGCGCAGTTGAGGCATTTAAGAACCATATTATTGAGCATCCTGATAGCCCATATGTTGCAAATGCGAGCTATTGGTTGGGTGAAATATATCTTTTGCGCGGACTTCAAGAGGCTGCCCGTCAAGAATTTATTCGGATAGTACAAGAGCATGCCGGGCACAGTAAGGAGATGGATGCTAGATTCAAATTAGGGAAAATTTATAATGAACTTGGTGAGAAGGAGTTGGCACGGGAGTTTCTGGAAGCCGCTTCCCAGAGTTCTGGTGCAGTTGCGGCCAAGGCGAAGAGTTATTTGGATTCGAACTTTTAGCTCAAACCTTTTGAAGTGAAGTTCTTTTTTAAAACTACTTAAATAGCAGCACTAGCAGATTCAAGTTTTGAACAAAAGGGATTTTTGATTGGTGTTTTTTAATCTTGGCCTGTTTTATTTTGTGACTGTAGGGCGCAAATAGTGCTTGATATTTGAATAGGCATAAGTATTATACCGACTCCTTTATGGGCCGTTAGCTCAGTTGGTAGAGCAGTTGGCTTTTAACCAATTGGTCGCTGGTTCGAGCCCAGCACGGCCCACCATTTCGCCAAGCGTTTGCTGACGCTGGTCCCGCTTGTTTCAGTCTGAAGCGCGTTATTTTCTCCGGGTTACCCCGATAAACGTGCTCGGTCATGGAGATATGTTGGTTAGGTTTCGGCCCTAAATAAATTCCCCATGGGTTCTTCAGCTCTCTCTTAAATAAAGAAACTATGAATTTCAATGGTTTAGGGTGCAATCTTTAGATGTTTTCTGTATGCTGTAATCAACTTTGGACTTTTCCTTAATTCCTATTCATAAATGCCACTCAGTCCAAAGTCGGCAGCAATTTATAAGACGATTTTATGATCTTTAATGATCTGGGGCTTTCATCTCCTATTCTCAAGGCTATTGCCGCTCAGGGCTATAGAAAACCGTCACCCATTCAAGCTAAAGCTATTCCAGCCGTGTTAGCAAATCATGATGTGATGGCTGCGGCGCAGACAGGGACGGGTAAAACCGCTGGCTTTACATTGCCGATTTTGGAGCGGCTGTCGAAAGGGCGCCGTGCTGGTGCCAATCAGGCCCGTACATTAATTCTTGCGCCGACCCGTGAACTTGCAGCTCAGGTGGGGGAGAGCGTGGCAACTTACGGTAAACATCTTAATCTAATCTCTACCGTAGTCTTTGGTGGAGTCAAAATTAATCCCCAGATGCTCAAACTGCGGCGTGGTGCAGATATATTAGTCGCTACGCCTGGTCGTTTAATGGACTTGTATAGTCAAAATGCAGTGAAATTCGATCATCTTGAAATACTGGTGCTGGATGAAGCGGACCGCATGCTGGATATGGGTTTTATTCATGATATTAGGCGCATAATCGGTTTGCTGCCAAGGCGTCGCCAAAATCTGATGTTTTCCGCTACTTTCTCTGATGACATTCGCGCTTTGGCCAAGGGGTTGGTGCGCAACCCAGTTGAAATTTCGGTTAGCCCGCGTAATTCGGCTGCACCCTCTGTGGAGCAATGGATTTGCCCGGTAGATAAAAAACGGAAGGCGTCACTGTTAATGAAACTTATTAAAGATGGGTGCTGGGATCAGGCCTTGATATTTGCTAAGACGAAACATGGTGCCAACAAACTGACAAAGAAGTTGGAGGCCGAGGGCATTACTGCAGTGGCGATACATGGCAACAAAAGCCAGAGTGCCCGTACTCGGGCCTTAGCGGACTTTAAAGCAGGAAAAATGCGTATTCTGGTGGCTACAGACATTGCTGCCCGCGGTTTGGATATTGAGCAATTGCCCCAGGTGGTAAACTTTGATCTCCCAAATGTATCGGAAGACTATATTCACAGAATTGGCCGAACCGGCCGAGCCGGTTCAACTGGTCGGGCTATTTCTCTGGTTAGTGCCGACGAAGTCGATCTCCTTTCAGATATTGAGCGTCTAACGAACAAGTTGCTTGAGCGCAGAGTGATTGATGGCTTTGAACCAGATCAGAATTTGCCAGAAACTTCACTCAACAAACCTATGCGTCGTAAGAAACCACACAAGCCTCTTAAAAGCGCGAGCAGTATTCCTGATGTTAGCCGTCAAAATAATAAATCCAGACATCTTAAAAAGCGCTCGTTCTATGGGCATGATCCAAAGCCGTGCAAAAAACTAAAATCTGATGAAGGCAAAAAAAAAGGTAAGTCAGGAGAACGCTCGAAAGGTTCATCACAAAAGAGTGCTGAGGCCCGGCCGACTCCGAGAAATGGCCAAGGACAAAAAAAAACCTCCGTTAGGTTTCGCCGTAAGAGCGATGGCGACAGAAAACCCAATTTTCTTAACCGCAATCGCCCGTCGGGCGGCAATTCCAATCGCAGATAAAGCGGTGTCTTCAAGGAGTATCATCGCCAGAGAGAGCGTTTAAACAAACGTTAACAGAGGCTTGTCTCAGATTTTGGGGAATAAATATTGGGAATAGCATAAAGGACTGAGGCTCTTATCTTACAAGTTTAAGAGGCGATGTAATCTAGCATACTCTAAAGGGATTTTTGATATCCTAAAATTAACCCATAGTCTGAATCCATTTGCAGATTGTTCTTATTCTGATCTAATGGAAATACCAGCTCGATTCCTAGTCGATCCTCTTTGCCGGGAAAAATTTGAGCAAGTACGTTTACCCCGACTGCAAGATCTATTTGTTTTCCGCCATAATTTTCCGGATTTGCGGTTTGGACCGGTCCAGAAATCATAGAGTTTCTGCCTGAAATTTTATCTTCATGCTTGAAATTAACCCTTGCAGAAACTGACATTGCTCTGTTCAGTTTGTGCTGAACCCATGCATTGAGTTCGAATGTGTCACCAAAATACCAATCCGCATGTTCAATAACGGATTTGGCCCTTATTTGGCCGCCAACTACCCAGTTGTTTTGCATGTGCCTTACGTTGGTAATGGCTCCTATCAGTCGTGTCGCCTTGTCCCCAATTTGCATTCCATAGGGCAGTATCATTTCTTTCCGGATATTCATGGGTGTAAGGATGGCAGCTTGTTCGCTGATTTTACCAACAGATTTGTCAACCGTTATCTCGGCATGCCACCGGTTCGAAGGGGTCTCGTGGATTTTGAACAGAGCACCAAGTGAAAAATTTGAAATGTCACTTGAGGAGGTAGAGAAAGAACCAATCAACTTTCGGCCCATCATAGGCTGATAAGTATTTAGATCCATATCTTTCGACATAAACATGCCCATTAGCATTAGCGTAACTGAATCAGAAGGGGCATACATTCCTCCGATCATAGCCATAGACATGGTCATATTCTGGGGAACGATTGATAATTTTGGGGGCATTGCAGATAGTGGGTTGGGCATTACCTTCACGTCTTCATTTGATATCGCAGCCCCCTTGAAACGGTTACCTCTCATCGACATATAAGTGTATCTTACTGAGAGCATAGACTCGCCAGATTTGTGGAAGTGATCTCCCATGACGCCGATGGGAGCATGTTCAATAGCGGAGGAGTCTGCAATGCAAGTGCCGACGTGAAAAAGCAGAATAAGATATACTAGTCTGTGACGCATTATTTCACCCCAAATTTCAAATCATGGGGTAATGTAATGGTGTGAATTTGTTAAGCAATACCCCCGTAGGGTAAAACGCACTGCTAATGTAATAATGAGGACGAGCATGGATAATCCTTGTCACAGAGATAGAATCGCCAATTTGAAAAGAATCGAGGGGCAGATCAGAGGTATCATCGCCATGATTGAGGACAAGAGGTACTGCATCGATATTCTAGATCAGCTAAAGGCCGTTAAAAATTCTATTTCCACCGTTGAACATAACATCCTAGGTAAGCATATGTCCGCTTGTGTGCGCGAATCTCTTATTGATTCGGAAAAGTCAGATGAAAAGATTGATGAGTTGATAAAACTGTTGAAACGATAGCGATAAAGACAAATGAACTTCTATTTTTGTTGTCGATATAGCAGTTTTTATCTCATGAGCAACTGTCGCCTTGAGAACTGATCTTTAGCCATAGTTTTGCGCGATTTCACCTGACCGAATTAACTGCTCTCAGTAAACGACCCATCGGCTTCTGTCCTAGGTCAGCGTTAAATTGATCATTTTCCCAAGCACTCTGGCCGCCAATCATTACCAGTTCGACCACACCGTTCGATCGGTTGACCAGTTGTTCATGGCTAAATTCTTTACGATAAATGCGCTCGGTACTTGCTTCGCCATCATATTCTGCGAGCTTTTTGGGGTTGATTAAAACGAGGTCTGCTACATCACCTTGATCGATGGTGCCGCCCTCAACACCAAACACATCGGCCGCATCCTTTGTCAGGCGCTTAACCATATAGCTGACATCTCGGTCCCCCCCTTGAGATGCCAGCTTAAGGCTGCGCAAGTTGACATCGTAGAACGCCATATTGGTTAGGTGGGCCCCGCTGTCATTAAAGCCCGGCAGAAGAAACGGGTTCATAATTAACTCGCGTACCGTCTCGAGGTCGCGGTTGGCGGTAATGGTACTCCAAGTTAGATCCTTGTCAAAGGAGCGCAGCATTTGCAGC
>CAJWMT010000042.1:0-19468 GCA_913044275.1 uncultured Cellvibrionales bacterium | reverse complement strand
GCTCGACCGCGAAATTACCGCCGATATCGATAATCTCTCTGTAAAGGTTCTTTCTGCGATTTTCAGAAAGACGCTTGGAATCCATGAGGCCCTTTATGTTATGGTTAGTTGGCAATATGACAGCTGCGGCTATTACATCACCGGCAAGAGCACCTCTACCAACCTCATCAACACCCGCAAGGCAACAAACGTTATCAGGGCAGATCCAAACGCTCATGTGATCAATTCAACTATAGCCTCAGCGGCTAGGGCACCAGATTCAATATTTAATTTTCTATGCAAGCGATCATAGTGTGGCGTCAAATGGCTGCTAAAATTATCATCAAACATTTTTCTTACAGCAACTCCAATCTTTTCTACGCTTGCATCGGTTTGAACGAATTCAGGCACTAACATGCGATTAGCGAGCAAATTTGGTATCGCTATGTATGGAGCGTGTATAAACGGCGCCACTATCTTGTAGGTCAAAAAGCCCAGCTTGTAGCTAACAACCATTGGTTTTTTTAGTAGCATTGCCTCAAGAGATGTTGTGCCAGAGGTCAGCAAGACAGCATCGGCAGCAGTCATAGCTAGTCGGGATTGTTTATTAATCAATCTAATATCTTTGCACGAATGCTCAGATATGATTTTCTCTAGTTCTAGGTATAGGGTATCGTTCGCTGCCGGCAAAACCACCTGGAGATTAGGCATATCTGTCCGAAGTTGTAGAACTACATCAAGGAATAGGCGTGTCATTATTTTTACCTCGGATAACCTGCTTCCCGGCATTACAGCAAGTATTGGTGCCGTAGAATCTATCCGAAGGAGATTTTTTGCTTCCTGAACATTTGAAATCATTTCAAACTGTCTGGCCAACGGATGACCAACATATTTGACAGGGACGTTATTTTCCTGGAAGAAATCGGTTTCAAATGGGAATAACGTAAGCATTAAATCAACGCATTTTTTTATAGTCTTTATGCGTCCTCTTCGCCATGCCCAGACTGAGGGACTGACATAATGCACGGTTTTCACACCCGCGCACCGCAGTCTGAGCTCCAGATTCAAGTTGAAATCTGGTGAATCTATTCCTATGAAAATCATAGGTCGATTAGACAGAAATCGTTTCAAAAGAGATCGGCGGATAAATAACAACTCAGGGAGTCTTTTGAGCGGCTCAAACAAGCCCATGATAGACAGACGCTCCATATTGAAGAGAGATTGAAACCCTTTCTCTTCCATAAGAGATCCACCTATCCCTTCAAACAAAGCGTGAGGAAACCGTTTTCTTAGATGATCGATGAGATCTGCTCCCAAGGCATCACCAGAAGCTTCGCCGGCCACAATTGCAAAGACAGGAGATGTTGACATTTAACGGATTATTCCACGGGTGGAATTTCTAATTGATGTCAACAACATTGTTATGACTTCGTCATCGCCAAGTGCCGCTATTTCTTTAACAGCCTCTTTAAGCGGCAAACCTCTGCGATACAACAATTTATATGCGCGATTTGCTAAAACTATTTGTTCAGCACTAAATTCTCGACGTTTCAGGCCTTCACGATTTATAGTACGCGGTTCTGCGGGACTTCCATACGCGGTAACAAAGGCAGGCACGTCGTGAAGAATAATAGCACTGGGGCCAATAAAACAATGTGGCCCGATATGCACGTATTGGTGAACCAAAACATAACCCGACAGAATCGACCAATCACCCAGAGACACATGGCCCGCTAAGCTTGCATTGTTTATCAAAATCGTGTGATCACCCACGATGCAATCATGTCCGATATGGACATATGCCATCAACAAATTATTGCTTCCTATATAGGTTTCTCCCCGGTCTTGGACAGTACCTCGATGTATGGTGACCCCTTCTCGAATGACATTATTGTCGGCAATCACCAGCCCAGTCGGCTCACCTTGGTACTTTAAGTCAGGCGTATCATCCCCAATGGTAGAAAATTGATATATCTTGTTCCGCTCGCCTATGACGGACGGCCCTTTAACAACAACATGTGAAGCTATTTCACAATAATCACCAATCTTCACATTCGCTCCGATGAGAGTCCATGGTCCAATTTTGACGTTTTCACCAATTTGTGCCGACGGGTCAATAATTGCTGTAGGATGGATCATCCTAGACTTCCCTTGTCTTGGTATGCACACATTAAGATTGCTGTACTAGCCAATTCTTCATCAACTGTTGCCGTGGTTCGGAAACGCCATATATTTCGCTTCACTGATACCACTTCGGAAGTTAGCATTAACCTATCACCAGGGACCACAGGTCGTTTAAAACGAACTTTATCTATACCAGCGAATAAGTAGAGCATTCCATTATCTGAGGATTGCTGTGCTGTTACAAACCCCAATATTCCTGATATTTGAGCCATAGCTTCAATTATCAATACGCCTGGAAAAATTGGTGCGCCCGGAAAGTGCCCGACAAAAATCTGTTCGTTAATAGAAATATTTTTGTAACCGACAATGGATTTGCCTGGTTCAACTTCAAGAACACGATCCACCATTAGCATCGGATATTCGTGAGGCAATAGATGCATAATATCGTTTACATTCATCATTACTACCAATTCCTCATAAATTTCTTAGGGATATCCAATATGTGCGAAAACGATTACTAATACTCTCTGTCAGGTATTTTTCCAGTCATAGATTTGGTTAGTTTTTCTAATTTCCCAAAAATTACAGCATTTCGACGCCATTTCTTCGATTCCATTAGTGGAAGACCGCCGTTTGAATAAGATCCAGCTTTTTTGATAGATTTGGTTACATAAGAACGAGCAGTTATCTGGACATTATCCGCCACTTCTAGGTGCCCGAGGCAAGCTGCATCACCGGCGAAAAAACAATTTTTTCCTATCTTTGCACTTCCAGCTATCCCAGCAAATGCGGCCATTGCGGTGTTTTCGCCTACCTTAACGTTGTGAGCAATCATTACATGATTATCCAAAATTACACCATCCCCTATGACCGTATCGTCGATAGCCCCTCTATCCACTGTGGAGCAAGCACCGATTTCAACCTTATTACCAATCAATACACCACCCAATTGGTGTATTTTTTCCCAGCCTCCCTTATCATTTGGAGCAAAACCAAACCCGTCAGAACCAATTACGGCACCACTATGAATGGTGACCGAGTCGCCGATCGTTACATCGTGATAAATCGAGACATTACTTTTGATTCTACAATCCTTGCCAATCGACGAACGAGCGCCAATACTGGCGTTAGCGCCAATCTGGCTCCCATCAGCTATGGACACACCAGATTCGATGACAACATTAGGGCCAAGATAAGTATTTGCGCCTATCGCTGCATCATTAGCTACAACGGCAGAAGGATGCACTCCACTCGGACTTATAATGGTTGTATCGAACCATTTTGAGAGCTTCGCATAGCTTAGATAAGGATGGTTCGAATAAACGCATATACCAGAAAAATTCGTTTCATAACCACGAGGCATTATCACGGCAGACGCTTTACAATTAGACAAAGATTTAGCATGACGAGGATTGGCAATGAACGAGATATCGCCGCAAATCGCGTTGTCTAATGATGCGAGACCAGTAATCACAACATCGAGGGGTTCCTCCGCGTCAGCGCCGAGAAAGTCGACAATATCCGAGAGATGATACTCGAAAGTCATAAAAATACCCTAGTCCTGAGGCGGAAGGGGATCAGCAAGCGATGTTCCTTTATTAATACGATCAACCACTTTAGCAGTAATATTAGCCTCAGGACTGGCATGCAAGACAGCCTTTGCATCTAACAAAAGTGTTATGCCTTCCTCGTCAATGAGTTCGATTAATGCTGTTTGAAAAGCAGGATTAACCTTTTGCTGTATTCTTTGTTGCAAGAGTTTATTTTCCGTCTCCAGTTTTTTTTGAGCCGATTGCGCATCCTCTTGCAAATAAGCCATCTTTTTTTGATGCTCAGCGACCTGCTCTGCGGACCATGTCAATCGTTTCTCTTCAAGTTCTTTTCCTAATGTCTGAAAATCCGACGCTGCACTTTCAAGTTTTGCTCTCAAGCCCACGAACTCGGCACTCTCTTGCAGCGCCGTTATCTCGCTTTGCGCTAACGAAGAACCCACTAAAGCAGCATTAATATTAATAACAGCTATCTTCTGGTCCGCCCATAATGGAAACGATATGGCGGCCATTATCACACTAATTAGCGCTTTAAATTTTTGCACAATTTTTCTCCTAACGATTTATTAAAACTGGTTGCCAAGACTAAATTGGAATATTTCAGTCTCATCATACTCGCTCTTATTAAATGGCTTAGCAATACTAAAAGTTATTGGACCAAAGCCACTCAGCCATGTCGCTCCTAACCCCACTGAATATCTCAATTCACCCAATTCTGGTTTATAACAATTCGCTTGGGTCACTCCACAACTGGAATTGAAAATATTACCTGCATCAACAAATAAAGCTGGTTGCACTGATCGCTGATCTTTAATGAAGGGGAGTGGGAATATAATTTCGGCGCCAAATACGATCTGAATATTACCTCCGATGGGATCAGGGTCATCATAATAGTAAACTGTCCCGAGGGGTGGCGGTGTATCTTGTGGTCCTAACGTGTTTCTTTTGAATCCGCGAACAGAACCGAATCCACCACCATAGAAATTTTTGAAAAACGGCAACTGACTAGTCCCCCCGTATGCATCCCCATAACCAAGATCAGTCCGAAGTTTAAGAGTCAATGAACGAGTTAAACCCTTAAAATATTGCGCTGCATAATATAATTTATAATACTCAAGTCCAGAACCAGGAATTGAAATATCTAGACCCAACCGCTGAGAAGTTCCCCGCGTTGCAAACATGCCACGATTGAGGGTTGATCTTACCCAATTAATATTAAAATTTACCGTATCGAAATCAGTCCCGTTCTGCGCCTCAAATTCTGCAATCTCGGCTGAGGCGTAACTGCCAGTTTTTAAGCTTAAATTTTCATAACCAAACCCAAAACCAATGCGCTCAATTTCAGATACAGGGTATCCCCAATTTACCGCAGCACCATAACTATTGGTAGAAAAACTAGCTACATTAATCTCGTCATAATCAGTTTTTCTTCCAAAAAGCGAATATCCAACGCTGACGCCATCTACAGTATAGTAAGGTTCTGTATAGCTAAAATTAATAGCCGTTTGGTAACGGCTTCGATTAACCCCTACACCAATCTGTTTTCCAGTCCCAAGAAAATTATTTTCTTGAAGATTTGCACCCAAAATAAGACCAGTACCTTGTGCAAACCCCAAGCTTGCTCCCACAGAGCCAGAAGGCTGTTCCTCTACTGAATATATTACATCTATCTGGTCGTTAGTTCCCGCAACTGGAATATTTTCAACGTTTACCTCCTTAAAAAACCCTAATCGCTCTAATCTGATCTTTGAAAGTTCTATCAAGGCATTATTGGCTGATCCTCCTTCCATTTGACGCATCTCGCGTCTTAAGACTGTATTTGCCGTTTTAGTATTGCCTCGAAAGTCAATTCGTCTGACATATGCCCGCATCCCAGGCTTAACCAAATAGGTAATATTAGCTGTTTTTTCCGCTTCGTTTATATCAGGATAGCCGGCCACTTCAGCAAAAGTATAACCCTCGTTCCCCAGTCTCTTGGTAATGTGTTCACTAGACGCAGTCATCAGGGCTTGTGAAAAAGTCATTCCTTCCCGCAAAACCACCAAAGATTTAACGTATTCCTCCTCTAATTTCAACTCGCCAGCAAAATCTATTTCCTTAACAGTGTAGGTTTCTCCTTCCGAGATATTTATGGTGATATAAACGGAATCTTTTTCTGGGTTTATAGAAACCTGTGTGCTATCGATCGCAAATGTCAAATATCCTCGATCGAGGTACCAAGATTCTATAGCTTCAAGGTCACCAGATAACTTTTCTCGAGCATATTTGTCGTCACTTTGAAACCAAGATAACCAGCCAGTTTCTTGTTGTTCAAATTGATCCAACAAGTCTTCTTCAGAGAATGCTTCATTACCGACAATATTAATGTGACGAATTTTAGCCACATCTCCTTCGTCTATATCAATGTTTACCGCTACTCGATTTCTCGGCAATTGTTCGATTTCGGTTTTGACGACAGCTCCATACCGTCCTTGGGCAACGTATTGTCTCTGCAGTTCTTGTGACATTCCCTCTAAAATTACTCGACGAAATATTTGGCCCTCTGCCAAGCCGTTGTCCCTCAGAGCTGAGAGTAGTTGTTCTGTTTCAATCGCTTTGTTGCCCTCCAAATTTATCGCAGTTACAGCTGGCCTCTCTTCCAAACCCACTACTAAAACATCTTTATCTGCACCCAAGATAATATTTGAAAAGTAGCCTGTCCTGAATAAGGCTCGAGTCGCATTCCGAGCTTGCTCATCACTGATATTATCACCCACGCTTAGGGGTAAAGCTGCAAATACCGTTCCTGCGGATACGCGCTGCAAACCCTCAATCCGAATGTCACGAATTTTGAAATCATAATTAGCCATAGATGTTGAGGAGATAAATGACAGAGTTAGGAGCACAAGACTAAGACGTATAAACAAACTCATCGTTTTTGACCCAGATATTTAAGTTTTTTCACATCAAAGCTCGTGTAAGATCATTTAATGTTGCAACCATCATAAACCCGAAAAGAATTACCACTCCAATTTTTAGTCCAATTACCTGCATTTCTTCAGAGACCGGCGAGCCTTTCACTATTTCAATCATGTAGAAGATCAAGTGTCCGCCATCAAGAACCGGAATAGGCAGCAAATTCATCACGCCAAGCATTATACTTAGAATTGCGGTAAAACGAATAAAATTGTCCAAACCGGCCCTCCCAGAATCGCCCGCAGCCTTTGCAATTCCGATAGGGCCGCTGAGACTCTTAGATGATAGCTCCCCAGTGAGCAGTTTTTTGACCGATTTGAAAATAAAATTTATATAGTCTCGCGTTTCTGACAGGCTCCGAATTAAAGCGCTCATAAAATCGTGTTTAATCGAATATATCATCGATTCAGGATACGTGCCTTGAGGAGCCAGTTGCACACCTATCTGACCATAAGGCACCTCATCCCTGATGAACGTATCCGGTACCACTTCAATTTTCATATCCACCCCGCTCCTAACAATATCAAACGTGACTGCCTGATCATAATTAGATTCGATTTGGTCAATGAATATTTGGACTGAATCGACGTCCCAACCATTTATTTTTGTAATAACATCCCCTTTCAAGAGCCCTGCTTTATCTGCAGCACTTCCTTCCAATATTGCACCAAGATTCAATTGCTTAAATATATATTTTGGAGTTAATCCAAGATCATAGACAGGATATGGTTCCACTTCATCTCGCAACCATTTTTCAACGTGGATATAAAGTTCAACTTTATCTCTCGAATCTACCATTTCTACTATAAATTTTAAGCTGCCAGTTGTTCCGATAGATGAAAAAAGCTCTTTTGAAACATCACTCCAACTCGGAGTTATTTGGTCATTAACAGATAAAATCACCATTTCCGGAACAAACCCTGCGATCTCTGCAGGCGACTCATCGCTGATGTTTCCGACGATTGGTCTTACACCTGTTTCTCCATTTAGGAAGAGTATCCAAAAAGCGAAAACTGAGAGCAATAAATTGGCAACCGGACCGGCAATCGTGATAGCTATTCGCTTCCAAACGTTTTGGCAACCAAATTCTCTCTCACGTAGGCTTTCTGACACGTCACCATTCCTAGAATCCAGCATCTTGACGTAACCACCCAGAGGGAGTGCCGAAATTACAAATTGAGTTCCATGTCGGTCAGTCCACCCGATGAGCGACGGGCCAAAACCTAGTGAAAACCGCTCAACAAAAACGCCACATTTCCTAGCCACTATAAAATGGCCATATTCGTGAACCACGATAGCTATTCCAAGGGTCAAAAAGGTGTAAAGGATTGTTTCAAGAATATGCATTTGTTACTTAGCTATTGCTTCGATGATTTTGGAACTAACAGATCTAGCTCTGGAGTCGGATTCCTCCACCTCTTCTAAAGTCTCAAGGTTACTGAAGACAGAATTAGTTAAAGTCTCACGAACTATATCGGAAATCTGAGTGAATTTTATCCTAGAGCTAAGAAAAGCGCCAACTGCAGTCTCATTGGCTGCGTTTAATATGGTCGTTGCATCACCCCCACATGACAGAGCCTCATAAGCAATCTTTAAGCTAGGAAAATTTTCATAGTCAGGTAACGAAAACTGAAGATCGGACATGAGAGAGAGGTCAAGAGTTTTAACCCCAGATTTAATGCGCTTCGGCCAAGCCAACGCATGTGCTATTGGAACACGCATATCTGGCATTCCCATATGAGCCAAAGTCGATCCGTCCGCAAAATGCACGAACGCATGAATGACACTTTGAGGATGAATTACAACATCGATCAAATCAGCCGGAATATCAAAGAGAAAACTAGCTTCAATTACTTCTAGACCTTTATTCATAAGTGTGGCGGAGTCCACTGAAATTTTTCGCCCCATTTTCCAGTTAGGATGCGCACACGCTTCCATCGGAGTCACATCGACCATTTGTTTTCTATTCCAACCGCGGAATGGCCCTCCTGACGCAGGAAGAGTCAATTTTATTTGATTTTGTTCCAAACCAATCTCAAAATTATCCTGGAGGCATTGAAAAATACCATTATGCTCACTGTCAATTGGTAACAAGACGCATCCAGATCGTGCGACGGCTTGTTTGAACAAACGCCCGGCCATAACCAGTGATTCTTTATTTGCGAGTAATACTTTTTTTCCTGATTCCACTGCTGCCATAGTTGATCTTAACCCGACGCTTCCAACAATTCCTGCTATCACTGCATCAACCGTCGGTTCTTGGGCCACTTTCTTTAAGTCTTCAGCTCCGCATAAAACCTCTGTACTTGAGCCATTGGATTGGAGAAGAGATTTTAATTTCTGAGCCGCTTTTGGTTCTATCATAACGGCAAAGCGCGGTTCATGTTTTAAACACTGATTCGCGAGCACCTCATATTGCACATTCGCGGTAAGCGCAAAAATCTTAAAATGATCAGGGTGTTGACTGACAACATCTAATGAATTGGTGCCAATGCTCCCGGTAGAACCTAGAATTGTAATGAGCTGATGCATAACCTAGATCGGCCGAAAAAGAATTAGCAACCCAAAAAGCGGGAGTGCAGCCATATAGCCATCAAAACGATCAAGAAGGCCCCCGTGACCTGGCAAAAGATTACTGCTGTCTTTGCATCCTGAATTTCGCTTAACCATACTCTCAAATAGATCGCCAAGTACAGAGAACAAAGCAACAGGAATGACCAAAAAAATCAATGTCTCTAGCAATTGGCTATGTGGAAAAAAATGCCCAAATACAACTGTTACTGGAATCTGACATATTAGCCCACAAGCAAAGCCCTCCCAAGTCTTCCCTGGACTGAGGCTAGGAGATAATTGGTGATGCCCAAACAATTTCCCTCCGAAATAACCTCCTGCATCTGCCGCCACAACGATTAAAATACTCAAAACTAGCATGAGACGACCTTCCTGATGCCCTAAAATTACGACGATAGATACCCAAGTAAAAACGACCATCAAAGCACCAATAAGGCTAAAAATATGCTGGTGCGACCACAGAGCAATGCAGGATGGATATTGCTTGATGAAAATCAAGTTAAGTAGCCAAAGACATATAGCAAAAAGCAGGATCATCTTCCCTGAATCAAAATCTATGGTTCCAAAAAAGTTCAAAGCGCGGCCGGCCGCGCAAATCAGAATAAAGATAATAGTTAGATATCCAACTTGGAAATAGGTCTTTTTTATCTGAGCCAAATTGCTCCATTCCCATGCCGCGACTAACAAAACCGGCACCAATAACGCTATAAAATACTCTTCAGGCAACGAATAGAGCGCAGTCAAGAAAATGATTACAATAACCGCTGCAGTCCATAATCTATGTTTTAGCAATCTGAATCCCCACTCACTTTTTTTGGCTCACTCCAATGTTTCGATGCCCAAAACGTCTTTTGCGAGAATAGTATTCCTCAACTGCCCTATCTAATAATTCGGGACCAAAATCAGGCCAAAAACAGTCGGTTACATATAACTCCGTATAAGCAAGATGCCATAGGAGAAAATTGCTTATCCTTTCCTCGCCACCAGTTCTTATGCAGAGATCGGGATCAGGCAAATCGCCCAACTGCAACTTATGGGAGAACATTTGCTCAGAAATAGTTTCTGGATCGAGGTCAGTTTTTTTTGCATCGATTGCTAATTGTCGAGCAGCTTCAATGATATCCCATCGCCCACCATAATCAACGCATAGCACAAGGGTGAACTGACCATTAGCGGTCTGTTCTTCTGCTGTTTTTATTAATTGACGAAGATCATCACTAAAATTATTTTTATTACCTATAATTTTTAGCCTTACACCGTCACTCCTCAGCGCATTTATTTCTTTTGATAGGTAATTCGTAAACAATGCAATAAGTCCCGAAACTTCGCTAGCCGGTCTGCGCCAATTTTCACTACTGAATGCGAAAAGGGATACAACCTCAATACCATGAGAGCTGGCCGCAGACAGAATTCCACGAATTCTTTCAACACCCGCTCTATGACCTGAAATTCCAGCAAGACCTCGCAATGTTGCCCATCGATTATTGCCATCCATAATTATGGCTAAATGTCTAAGAGGATGATAATCGTCGCTTGAGACTATATCGATCATAATTTCCCAAGTACTTTTAGTTGTTATATGTCCATTAGATCTTTTTCTTTTTCGGTCAACAAATCATCAACTCGAGATATGAATCTATCTGTAATTTTCTGCACTTCATCCTGAATTCTGCGCTCATCATCTTTACTAATACTTTTAGTTTTTTCAAGTGACTTCACGTTTGATAGAACGTCCCGTCTAACATTCCTTACCGATACACGAGCCTTTTCAGCTTCTTGTTTTGCCTGTCTACCAAAGGCTTTGCGGGACTCTTCTGTTAGTGCCGGCAACGGAACTCTGATGACAGTACCTGCAGTATTAGGATTGAGACCTAGATCAGATCGTAGGATAGATTTTTCAACCTCAGGCACTAAATTTTTTTCCCAAAGGGTCAATGCGAGTGTGCGAGCATCCTCAACTACGATCGAAGCTAACTGCGAAATAGGTGTATCCGCACCATAATAATCGATCGAAAGACCGTCAAGTAAGCTCGGATGTGCACGCCCAGTTCTGATTCTATTAAAAGCCTTCCTTAAAGCATCTAGAGACTTCTCCATCCGTTCATTCAATTGATGTGTGTATTCTTCAAGCATATCTACTTACTCTGGTTGAATTAATGTTCCCTCAGCATGTCCCATAATTAATTTCAAAAGTGCACCGGCTTTTGACATTTTAAAGACAGCAACCGGCATCTGATGTTCTCGACACAAACATATAGCTGTAAGGTCCATGACCGAAAGTTTTTGCTCGATCACTTGATCATAAGTCAGAAACTGGTACAACTTAGCGTTAGCGTCTTTCAAAGGATCCGCAGAATAAACACCATCAACTTTTGTGGCCTTCAATACAATATCGGCACCAATTTCTATGCCTCGGAGGCATGCTGCAGAATCAGTTGTGAACAATGGGTTACCAGTTCCACCGGCAAACAGAACAACCTCCCCCTGTTTTAAATATCTCATAGCTTTGCGTCTGTCATAGGACTCCACAACACTTGTCATTGAAATTGATGACATCAACTGAGTAGAGATGTTCTTTCTTTCTAACGCATCTCTTATAGCCATGGCGTTCATAAGTGTAGCAAGCATACCCATGTGATCACCGGTTACTCGATCCATGCCGGCAGCACTCAAGGCAGAGCCTCTAAATAAATTGCCACCACCCACAACGATACCTATTTGCACGCCTATTCCAACTAATTGACCCATTTCAAGGGCAATGTTGTCAAGAATTTTGGGATCGATACCCAAATTTCTCTCGCCGAGAAGTTCTTCTCCACTCAATTTTAATAAAATACGCTTATACTTATTGCCGTTTTGCTGATTCGACATCATAAGTTCCTATTAGGTTGTGCTTTTCAACTGTTCAGCCACTTCTGCCGCGAAATCAACTTCATCAACCTGTATACCCTCGCCTACTTCAAAACGCTCAAAGCATAGAATTTCTGAATTATTTTTCTTGACAAGATCTCCAACCGTGATGTCTCCATCTTTAACAAATGGTTGGTCCATTAGGCTACTCTCTTTTAAAAATTTATTTATTCGGCCGGATACCATTTTTTCTATTATTTTCTCTGGCTTTCCGGTTTCATTGGCTTGAGCAGCATAAATTTTTTCTTCAGCGGCCAAAACTTCAGGGGGCATGTCCTTCGATTCAATCACCACAGGATTTACCGCTGCAATGTGCATCGCGACGTTTTGAGCAAGCTCAGGATCATCACTGCGCATGCCAACGAGCACACCAATCTTGTTATTACTATGCAAGTAAGACCCTATCATTGGTGCCTCAATACTTGAAGCCCTGCGAGGCATAATATTTTCCCCAATTTTTTGAATTAATGCTTGCCTCTGTCCTTCCAGCTCTTCTTCCAAAAACAAGCTCTTAAAATCGGTATTTCTTTTGTCAAAAGCCGTTGATAGCACAATTTCGACAAAACTACTGAAATTTTCATCTCGTGCCACAAAATCAGTTTCACTGTTAATCTCACAAATCACACCATAATTATCAATAACCTTTAAAGCAATCACGCCATCCGCGGCCGTTCTGCCCGCTTTTTTTGCTGCTTTCAATCCACTAGTTTTTCGCAACTCGTCAATTGCTTGCTCGATATTCCCATTTGCGTCTACCAGGGCCCGCTTACATTCCATCATTCCAAGACCCGTGCGCTCACGAAGCTCTCTCACGAGGCTTGTTGCTATTTTTGCCATATACCTACTCCCTTACAAATTATGTACATTAAAAAGGGGGCTATAGCCCCCAATTATTCTCAGTTAAGACCGTCGGATAGAAATTTTATTCGGCGCCGTCTTCACTCTTAGCTTCTTTTTTTGGCTGCGGATCCTCCGTATCAACGGTTTTATCTCCGTCGGCAGAGTCCGACACTTCAACAAATTCATCTTTGCTTACAGTGCCTTCCATTGTCGATTTTCCTTCCAAAATAGAATCCGCCACGGAGGCCGTATATAACTTAATCGCACGAATTGAGTCATCATTACCAGGAATGACATGATCAATCCCATCTGGATCACTATTGGTATCAACGATACCGATTACAGGTATACCTAATTTATTTGCTTCTTTAATTGCAATACGCTCGTGATCTACATCCACCACAAAAAGAACATCTGGCAGTCCATTCATGTCTTTGATGCCGCCAATGGCATTGTGCAGTTTGTCCTTGATTCTGGTTCTTAACAAAACTTCTTTCTTGGTCAGCTTATCAAAAGTGCCATCTTTCTCTTCTTCTTCCAATTTCCGAAAACGCTTAATTGATTCTCGAATAGTTTTATAGTTCGTTAACATCCCACCTAGCCAGCGATGACTGACATGCGGCATTGAACACCGCTCAGCTTGTTCTTTTATAATTTTTTGCGCAGCACGTTTAGTCCCGACAAAAAGAATCTGATTCCCTCGAGACGCTTCGAGAGAAATTAGATCAAGGGCTTCATTAAATGCTGGGACAGTTAGCTCGAGATTAATGACATGCACTTTATTTCGTGATCCATAAATATATTCACGCATTTTTGGATTCCAAAATCGGGTCTGGTGGCCAAAATGAACACCAGCTTGAAGCATATCTCGCATACTTACAGAAGACATAATTTTTTCCTATTTTGGGTTAAGCCTCCACAAACCCCAGCAATTAACTCGAAGCCTAAGGTTTCATTGGCTTCATGTGAGCACCCCAATTGCTGTGACGGTATGTGTGAGTAGTATAAATTAATTTTTGTTTTGCTCATCTACTTGCGGGACGCTTTATACCACATCTGCCATATCGTTTTAAAGAGTAAGTGCGATAAAAAATTGGTTCCAGAAACTTCCGAAGCATTTAGCATGAATCTGTTTGCATTTTTATGAACAAATCGGAAACTTGGATATTCTGAATACTAAACTATCGATGTACAATTAGCATCTTCATAGGTAGGACGGATAAACTATGTCTATCAACATAAGATCTAAATATGATCTTAACAAGATGCGTATAGCCGGAAAGTTGGCTGCCCAAGTGCTAGAGATGATTGAAGACTTCGTAGAACCAGGCGTCTCAACAGAGCACTTGGACACGATTTGCTTCGACTATATCACCAAAACGCAAAAGGCCATCCCGGCCTGCTTAGGTTACAGGGGTTTCCCTAAAACTATTTGTACCTCTATTAATCAGGTTGTATGCCATGGAATTCCTTCAGAAAAAAAAATTCTGAAAAGTGGTGATATTATTAATATAGACGTGACCGTAATTAAAGATGGTTGGCACGGAGATACAAGCAAGATGTTTATCGTCGGCAAAGCTAAAAGTCACGCGACACGTATTGTAAACATCTCGCAAGATTGCCTTTATAAAGCTATTGAAATAGTCAGACCAGGAGTAAAACTTGGTGATCTTGGGCACGTAATTCAAACTTATGCAGAATCAAAACATTATTCAATAGTGCGTGATTATTGTGGTCATGGAATAGGAAAGCAATTCCATGAAGAGCCTCAAATTCTTCATTATGGAACTCCAAACACAGGTTTAGCGCTGGAGGAGGGAATGACGTTTACCATTGAACCAATGATCAATGGGGGCAAACCTGGGACCAAGCTAAAACGAGATGGTTGGACCGTAGAAACAATTGATGGCCGACTATCAGCGCAGTGGGAGCACACCGTAGCAGTTACCGCCGACGGCTGTGAGGTATTTACCGCTCGAACTGATGAAAGTTTCTAATATTATTAATCATGTCCGCATTTGATTCTGCCCCAATTTTTTTTGATCAAAAGCGCTTTTCAAGTGATCTGAAAAGCCACGACCCTGTTCAAGTTTTTAAAAATGCCCTTAATGCAGCCAATCACCATTTTCATAATAGATTCAATGAAGGTGATGAAGCCCATAGATTAGTAAGAGAGAGAGCTGCATTTGTAGATCTCATGCTTCGCTACGCATGGAAAAATTACGATTGGGACACCAGCATGTGTCTTATAGCTGTCGGTGGTTACGGTAGAGGGCAGCTCCACCCCTACTCCGATATCGATCTTCTCATCCTCGCCGGTAAAAATGTAGCCCATAGATATAAAAAAAGTATAGAACAATATCTAGCTTTTTTATGGGACGCTCGTCTGCAGATTAGTCATAGTGTTCGGTCAATTCGCCAATGTGTCGACGCGGCAAAACAAGATATCACAATAGCCACCAATTTGATGGAAACACGCCTAATTTGTGGAAACATAGCCAATCATAAAAAGCTCATTCAATCTACTGGGCCTCATCAAATCTGGAGTTCAGCCGAATTTTATGCAGGAAAACTTCATGAACAGAAAGAACGTCATAAAAAGCATGATGACAGCGAGTATAACTTAGAACCAAATGTCAAAGATGCTCCCGGAGGTCTTCGGGATGTGCAGCTTATAGATTGGACCGCAAAACGGCATTTTAATGTGACTAGACGTTCCCAACTGGTCGAGAAAGGTTTCTTGCTTCAGCACGAATACTTAAAACTTTATTCAGATGAAGAATTTTTGTGGAAAGTAAGATATGGCCTTCATCTAATAGCCGACAGAGCGGAAGAAAGACTTCTTTTTGATCATCAACGAACATTGGCCAAAATGCTAGGTTACGAGGACGTGAAGGGGAAGTTAGGCGTTGAAAAATTTATGCAAAAGTATTATCAGACGGTTCTGTCCATAAGAGGCTTAAATGATGTGCTTCATCAACATCTTGATGAAGCGATATATCGCGATAATAAAACAAAGCATAACTCACAAATTAGTGAGCATTTTTTCGTTCGGGATGGCTTACTAGATACAATATCCCATGACACGTTTAAATTGTACCCTACCGGACTAATCGAAATATTTGTCATTCTCGGAGAAAATAACGAAATAGAAGGAATCAGGGCTTCGACGATACGTCAAATCCGGCATTCAACACATTTGATCGATGCCAAATTTAGGGCCGACGCAGAAAACAGAAAATTATTTATGCGTCTGTTAAATGCCCCCTACAGGCTTTCTTTTCAACTAAATCGTATGAATCGTTATGGTATTTTAGGAAAGTATCTTCCTGAATTTGGAAAAATCGTCGGGCAAATGCAACATGATCTCTTTCATATCTATCCAGTCGATGTACACACTCTTGAAGTTATCAAAAATATCCGGAGACTGGCCAGGCCTGAAGTGGCAAAACAATTTCCGATACCTTCTCATATATTTAAAAATCTAGCCAAACCTGAGCTCTTAATAATTTCAGCGCTTTATCATGATATAGCTAAAGGTAGAGGGGGCGATCATTCATCCCTCGGAGCCGAGGACGTTACTGATTTCTCTAAAAGGCATGAATTACAAGAAAACGAGACTAAATTAGTGAGATGGCTTGTTAAAAATCATTTGATAATGTCTTTTGTCTCGCAAAGAGAAGATATTTCAGATCCTCAAGTAATCCATAGATTTGCGGAGCAGGTCGGCGATCAAATGCATTTGGATTATCTCTATGTTTTAACAGTGGGCGATATAAATGCTACAAACCCGAATTTGTGGACCGAGTGGAAAGGGTCTCTTTTACAAAATCTTTATATGCAGACAAAAAAAGCATTAGAACGAGGACTAGGTATACCGATTGACAAATCAAGATGGTCCCAGAATGCCAAGAACGTAATATCCATGAAATTACTGGAGCATGACATCGCCATAGAGCAAGCCGAAAAGATATGGGGAGACATAGGCGATGAGTTTTTCTTGAGAGAAACGGCGGATGATATAGCTAGGTATACAACAGCTATCGCGCAGTATAAAGAGCAAACTAATACCCGGGAAGATCGCCGAATGCCGGTCGTTTTGTTGAAAGATGTCGGTGTAGAAATCTTAGTAGCGACTCAGATTTTTGTGTTTTCTCAAAAAGAATTTAATACGCTCTCCATAGCGGCCGCGATATTAGACAAACTCAACCTGAACATTCAAGACGCGAGACTGCACACAAATAGTGATGATAATTCATTTGATGTGTTTTATGTTTTGGACGCAGACGGAGCTCCCGTTGGCGAAAATACATTTTTAAGCGACCAAATATGCTCTTCTCTTCGACAAGCCATTTTGAACCCAGATTCCGTTGATTTCGATATTAGAAGGCGAACTCCGAGGCAATTGAAAAGTTTTACAAAACAAACAACCGCGAAGTTTAAGATGGATGCCGAAAGCAATTCTAGCTGGTTGGAGGTTATCACACCGGATAGACCTGGTCTTCTAGCTCGTATAGCAAATATCTTTTTTCGGTATAATCTGCGCGTTGTGACTGCAAAAATTTCAACCTTAGGAGAACGGGTAGAAGACGTTTTTCATTTAACTCACGCGTCACGAAAGCCTATTGCTGATCCTGCTCTCGCAAGACGCGTTGAGGAAACAATATGCGAAGAGTTAAGTGATATGAGCGACTTTTCCAGTTAGTATAAAAATGACTCTGCACAGAGAACAACATGCATCCTAGTTTACACAATCTTAAAGCATATCCATTTGAGCGGCTTAGAAATATTTTGGCAGATATTTCGCCACCGAGCGAATTGACTCATCTTTCTTTTTCCATCGGCGAACCGAAACATAGCCTGCCCGATTTTCTTAAACGAGTCCTAGTCGATTCAATCAGCGGGCTAAATTATTATCCCTCAATAAAAGGAACAGATTGCTTCAGGCAATCTGCGGCAGATTGGCTGAAAACAAGGTATGGATTAGAGGCAAATGGTCTCGACATTAATTCTAATATTCTTCCAATTAATGGGTCACGAGAAGGTCTATTTGCGTTTACACAATTTCGAATTGATCCAACAAAGTCTCCACTGATCATTACGAGCAATCCTTTTTACCAAATTTATGAAGGTGCTGCGATAATAGCTGGCGCTGGAATAAAATTTCTGGATTCTTTAGCCGAAAATAATTTTTCTCCCGATTTTGAGAGAATTACCGAAAAGGAATGGGAGCGGTGTCAGATTCTTCATTTGTGTTCACCAAACAATCCTACTGGTGCCGTTATGACGGTCGAACAAATCACTGAAGCAATTGAATTGGCGCATAAGCATGACTTTACGATTGTAAGCGACGAATGTTATTCCGAGATTTATCTTGATGAGGAATCACCTCCTTCCGGCCTACTGGAGGTATGCGAAAAACTTGGAAACGATAACTTTAAAAACTGTATAGCGTTTCACAGTTTGTCGAAAAGATCTAATGTTCCCGGTTTGAGGTCCGGCATCGTGACAGGGGATCAACAGTTAATCAAAAATTTTTTACAGTATAGGACCTATCATGGTTCCTCAATGTCTCCAACTGTCCAATTGATTTCCGAAGCTCTCTGGCGAGATGAGAAACATGTGTTAGCAAATCGGGCGTTATACAGAAAAAAATTTTCTGTTGTAACGAAAATTCTGGAACCAGTGATGTCCTTTCCGGAGCCAAAGGCTAGTTTTTATCTTTGGCCCAAAACTCCAATTGACGATGTCAATATGACGCGAGATCTTTATGCACAAAAAAACCTCACTGTCCTCCCTGGACAGTTCATGGCTCGCACTTCAGAGGGGAAAAATCCCGGAAAAAATCGGCTTCGATTGGCCTTAGTGGCGCCAGTCGCGCAATGCATTGAGGGCGCGACAAGGATAGCATCCTATATCAGGGGACTATGATGCTTAAATCGGAGAGAGCAGCTTATATTGATAAGAAATTAGACCAACTTTATCCAAATCCACCCGTGCCGTTGATGCATGAGAGTCATTTCCAACTGCTGGTAGCTGTATTATTGAGTGCTCAATGCACTGATGAAAGGGTCAACTTAGTTACAGCCAAGTTATTTACCGTTGCACCCACTCCTCAAGAAATGATAAAAATGTCAGTAGACGAAATATATTGGATTATTCGTCCTTGCGGTCTTGCTCCTAAGAAATCAAGAGCCATATCGGAACTTTCTCACATACTCTTGGAAAAGTTTGGCGGTGAGGTGCCTGATGATATTTGCACTTTAGAGACTTTACCAGGAGTCGGACACAAAACTGCCAGTGTTGTTGTAGCTCAAGCTTTTGGTAAACCCAGTTTTCCTGTGGACACCCACATTTTTAGGCTCTCGCAACGTTGGGGATTGACCCGCGGTAAAACCGTAAAAATCGCAGAAAGAGATTTAAAACTTGTCTTCCCCGAGGCAAGATGGAATGAACTGCATTTGCAAATTATTTTTTATGGTAGAGAATTTTGTACCGCTCGCGGGTGTGATGGTCGTGTCTGTGAGATCTGTCGATAT